>JAOTVO010000272.1 GCA_029863355.1 Candidatus Krumholzibacteriia bacterium | reverse complement strand
GTGATCTTGAAGTGACGTTCAGGCGGAGTCGCTGTCGTCCTCGACCCACTTGCCCACCGCGCCGTCGGCGTGCGAGGCGGTGAGCTTGGCCTTCGCGGACGAGGCGTTGCCCCAGCGCGCGCGGATCTCCTTCTCCAGCTCGTCCACCATGTCTTCTTCGCGCACCTTGCGCGCGATCTTGCCGTCGATGTAGATGAGGCCCTCGCCGTCGCCGGCGGCGATGCCGATGTCGGCGCCGGCGGCCTCGCCGGGGCCGTTCACGGCGCAGCCCATCACGGCGATGTTGATGGGCACGCGCAGGTTGCTGGTGCGGCGCTCCACCTCCTCGGCGATGCGGAAGAGGTCGATGCGGTTGCGCGCGCAGGTGGGGCAGGCGATGATGCGCGGCGTGTTGGACTGGATGTGGAGGGCCTGCAGGATCTTCTGCGCCACCTTCACCTCGTCCACCACGTCGGCGGCGAGCGAGACGCGCATGGTGTCGCCGATCCCCTCGTGCAGGAGAATGCCCAGGCCCACCGACGAGATCACCGCGCCGGAGAGGCCGGGCCCGGACTCGGTAATGCCGATGTGGCGCGGGTAGGGGGACTTGCGCGCGAACTGGCGATAGGCGGCCAGCGCGAGCGGCACGTGCGAGGCCTTGAGCGAGACGATGATGTCGGTGAAGTCGTGCGCCTCGAGCACGGCGATGTGGCGGAAAGCACTCTCCACCATCGCCTCGGGCGTGGGGAATCCGTACTTGCGCAGCAGGTCCTTCTCGAGCGAACCGCCGTTGACGCCGATGCGGATGGGGAGCTTGTGTTCCTTGGCCTTGGCCACCACGGCGGCCACGCGCTCCTCGTTCCCGATGTTGCCGGGGTTGATGCGCAGTTTGGCCACGCCGGTGCCGGCCACCTCGACGGCCATGCGGTAGTTGAAGTGGATGTCGGCGACCAGCGGCACGCGGATCGCGCGCACGATCTTCTCGCAGGCGCGCACGCTCCCGATATCGGGGACGCTCACGCGCGCGATGTCCACGCCGGCGTCCTCCATGCGCTTGATCTCGTCCACCGTCCGCTTGACGTCCGTCGTGGGCGTGGTGGCCATGGACTGGATGGAGATGGGCGCACCGCCGCCGACGGGGACGTCGCCCACCATGACCTGGCGCGTGGGGAGGTATGGGCTCTGGTCGCTCACGATGACGGCGGTCCCGGGTGGAAGTGAGGGTGGAGGTGGTTTGGGGCCGTACTTCTGCACCAAGTATAGCCCGCCGCGCCGCGCCGGCAAGCCGATTCTGCGGGGGCCGGGCACGGCTCGTGCTAAGATGGTGCGCATGCGCGACCCCACCACCCGCATCCGCGTCGTCCTGGCGCTCGCCGTGGCGGCGCTCGCCTTTGCCGGAGCCCCCGCGCGCGCCAAACGCGTGGTGCCGGAGTTCTTCGCCGGCGGGGGGGTGGCGGCGACCGACTACAGCTCGGCGCGGCTGTCCACGATATCGAGCGGTCTGGGGCTGCGCTTCCTCGGCCACCTCGCCCTGGGCGGCAAGGGTTACTTCGACCGGCAGCACAACTTCTACACGGGATACGCGGCGCTCTACCTCTTTCCCGATGGCGATTTCGGCGTCTTCGGGCGCGGCGAGCTCGGTCGGCGCAACGACCGCTCCGACGTGACCGCCGTGGGATGGGCGGCGGGTGTCTTCATGGGGAGCCCCGGAGTGCGGATCTATCTGGAGGTGGGCGGCTTCACCGAGCCGGGGTACGTGGACGGCGTGCAGTTAGGCGTGCTCTTCCACGGGGGCGCCCGCCTGAGATAAAGCAGGCGCGCCGCTCCGGATCCGCCCCGTTTCGTCTCCTTCGCGGCCCGCTTGTGCGCGGGCCGCCCCCGCATTATCCTCCAGCGTGTGAAGGCGACCGGTATCGACGGCGGCCTGCGCGGCCAGATCGAGAAGCTCCCCGCCGAGGCGGGGGTCTACCTCTTCAAGGACGAAGCGGGCAAGGTGCTCTACGTGGGCAAGGCGCGCAGCCTGCGCGGGCGGGTGCGCAACTACCTGCGCGAGGGCGCCGACGGCCGCGCGCACGTGCAGTTCCTCCTGCAGCGGGCCCGGAGCGTGGACTGCATGGTCACGGAGACCGAGCAGGAAGCGCTCATTCTCGAGAACAACCTCATCAAGAAGTACCGCCCGCGCTACAACATCGTCTTTCGCGACGACAAGTCCTACGTCAACCTGCGTCTCAACGTCGACCATCCCTTCCCCCGTCTCACCGTCGTGCGCCGGCCGCGGCGCGACCGCGCGCAGTATTTCGGGCCGTTCGCGTCGGCGGGGTCGGTGCGCGCCACCCTGCGCCTGATCGGGCGCATATTCCCCATGCGCACGTGCACCGACGCCGAGCTCGCCTCGCGCACGCGCCCCTGCCTCTACTTCTACATCAAGCGCTGCCCGGCGCCCTGCGTGGGCGAGGTCGACGCGCAGGAATACGCGGAGACAGTGCGGCGCCTGACGATGTTTCTCAAGGGCCGCGGCGGCGAGCTCCTCAAGTCGCTTCGCGACAAGATGGATCTCCTCGCGGCGGAGCGCCGCTACGAGGAGGCTTCGCGGGTGCGCGACCAAATCTTCGCCATCCAGAGCGTCCTGGAGAAGCAGCGCATCACCTCGCCGCAGCGCGCCGAGCGCGACGCTTTCGCCGTCCACCGGCGCGGCGAGCGCATGGTCATTCACGCGCTCAACGTGCGCGACGGACAGGTCTCGGGCGGCCAGGCGCACCACTTCCACAAGGCGACCGTTTCCACCGGCGAGCACGTGGCCTCCTTCGTCAACCAGTACTACCAGAGCGGCGCCCCCATTCCCGACGAGATCCTGCTGGCGGAGCCGCTGCCCGAGGAGGCGTCGCTGGCGGCGTTCCTGGGCGAGCGCCGCGGCGGGAAGGTGACGATCGTCCACCCCCGGCGCGGCGAAAGGGCCTCGCTCCTGGACATGGCGGCGCGCAACGCGCGCGTGGCCTTCGAGGAGGGGAGCACGTCGGAGCGCAACCGCGACCTGCTGGAGGACCTGCAGGAGCTGCTCTCGCTCGAGCAATACCCGCGGCGCATCGAGTGCTACGACATCTCCAACATCCACGGCGCCGACGCGGTCGGCTCCGGCGTCGCGTTCATCGACGGCGAGCCGTCGAAGACCCACTACCGCCAGTACCGGATCAAGACGGTCACGAGCTCCGACGACACCGCCATGATGCGCGAGGTGCTCGCGCGCCGCGTGGCGCGTGGACTCGAGGAGGGAGACCTGCCCGACCTGCTCGTCGTCGACGGCGGGCGCGGCCAGCTCGGCGTGGCCCTGGACGTGCTGCGCAAGCTCGGCGCCGAGGGGGTAGACGCGGTCGGCATCGCCAAGGTGCGCGAGGGTCCGGGCGGCCGCAAGGTCCGCGGCAAGGAGCGTATATACGCGCCGCACCTCGAGCAGGCGCTCCTCCTCGAGGGCAACTCGCAGGCGCTCTATCTGCTCGAGCGCATCCGCGACGAAGCGCACCGCTTCGCCGTCGCGCAGCACCGCAAGCGCAGGGGCAAGCGCATCGGCCGCTCGCGGCTCGACGACGTGCCCGGCATCGGCCCGGTGCTCGGAAAGCGGCTGCTGGCGGAGTTCGGCTCGGTGGCGCGGATCCGTTCGGCCCCGCTCTCCGTTATCGCGGCCGTGCCCGGCATGTCCAAACGGCTGGCGCAGGCGGTCAAGGACGCGCTGGGGTAGCGAGTGTAACTGTATTATATTTAGTCAGTTACGGTGCCGGCCCGCAGCGCGCGGGCCGGCGCTCCGCCCGGCGTGCACGTTGACAATGGCGCCCGCGCTGCGTATGATGCCATCGTACGGGGCCAGGCTCCGCGCCGGGTCGCGGGACGGCCCTCCGATCAACCCCCCCACCGCGCTCGTTTGG
>JAOTVO010000026.1 GCA_029863355.1 Candidatus Krumholzibacteriia bacterium | reverse complement strand
CTGATAGAGGATCCCGGCCAGGGTCATGGGATAGAGCGTGCTGCTCACGCGATACCGAGCCGGTATATGCAGGAACCAGAAGTTCAGGCCGCCGCCGCGTTCGATCAGGGCGCCGACACACGATAGCGTGGCCGCCGCGACGAGCGCCCAGAAGGCCACCTCGCGCATTCGCACCGCCAGCACGTTGGCCGCGACGAGAAAATAGATGAGGAGCTCCCAGTAGGAGAGCCAGTCCGTGGTCGCGCGCGAAGAGTCCTGCGACATCAAGACCGACGGGATGGCGGAGACGACGAGCAGAACCGACGCGAGCAGCATGGGGTCCTGGCGAACCGATATCCCTCCCGAGGACGGACGGGATCGTGCTCCCCGGAACGCGAAGAACGAGATGATCCACGCCAGCGCCCCGAAGCCGAAAGCGAAGTTCATGCCGGCAATGGAAAACGGGACGAAGAGTGCGAAGCTGAAGAAGGAGGCCTGGAACAGTCGGCGGAGTACGAGTTCACCCGTCATGGTCAACGGGCGGGGAACATCGCCGCCTCTACAAGGTGACAGAGAATGTGAACGATGGCCAGGTGCAGCTCCTGCACCAAGGGGGTGTCGGAGGTCGGCACCGCGATCGTGACCTCGCAATGGCGGATCACCTCGCCGCCACCCTCTCCCGTCAGGGCAAACGTGCGCAGCCCCTTCTCGGCCGCGGCGCGGCAGGCGCGCACCACGTTGCGAGAAGTTCCGCTCGTGGACAGGGCCAGCAAGCAGTCGCCGGGCTGTCCCAGCCCCTCGATCTGGCGGGCGAACACGTCGTCGAACGAGTAGTCGTTGGCGAGCGAGGTCAAGACGGCGCTGTTCTCGCCGAGAGAAAACGCGGGGAGCGAAGCGCGGTCCATCTTGAACCGACCGACCAGCTCGGCTGCAAAGTGCGCCGCCTGCGTCGCGCTGCCCCCGTTTCCACACGCGTAGATCACGCGGCCCCGCTGCAGGCAGTCGACCATGGCCCCGGCGACGGCCGTCATCTTCTGAACCGTCTCCCCGTCCAGCGACGCGACGAGCCCCGATCGGGCGCGCAGTTCGCGGGCGATGTCTTGCTCGGTCTGCTTCATGGGGTCCTCCGCACGCCGCTACAGCACTACGATTTCGCTGTTGTCGCCGACCATGAGGCGATAGGAACGTGGCAACTTGTGACCTCGCATCACCGTGACGTTGCGGCCGATGAGGCTGTCGCTCATCCGTCCCCCGATGTCCCGGATGGTGCAGTTCTCGAGGATGATGCTGTTCTCCACCTCGCTCTTCTCCACCCGAGAACCCGCGCCGATGCTCGTGAAGGGACCGACGTAGGCATCGACGATGCTCGTCCCCGCACCGATGATGCACGGTCCCCGCAGCACGCTGTTCCGGATCGTCACTTCCCCCTGCAAGTGGACATGGCCATGGATCTCAGAGTCTTCCAGCTGTTGGCTGGTCACTCCCGACGGTTCGGCCATGCCCAGGAGGATCATCCGGTTGGCGTCGAGCATGTCCTCGAGCTTGCCCGTGTCCTTCCACCAGCCTTCGACGACGTGCGAGTTGACCACGTAGCCGTTCTCGATGAGGTATTGAATGGCGTCCGTGATCTCCAGTTCGCCGCGCCAGCTGGGCTCGATCTTCTCCGTCGCCTCGAAGATCGAGGAGGTGAACATATACACGCCCACGAGCGCGTAGTCGCTCTTGGGTTTCTTGGGCTTCTCCTCCAGGCCGACCACGCGCTCGCCGTCGAGCTCGGCCACGCCGAAGTCGCTCGGGTTTTTCACGCGCGTGAGCAGGATCTGCGCGTCGTACTTCCCCTTCTCGAATTCGCGCACGAAACCCGTTATGCCGCCGGAGAGCAGATTGTCTCCCAGATACATGACGAACGGCGCCTTGCCCATGAAGTCACGGGCTATCTTGACGGCGTGCGCGAGACCCAGCGGCGCCTCCTGCGGGATGTACGTCACCTCGACGCCCAGCCCGGAACCGTCGCCTACCGCGGCTTGCACTTCGGCGGCCGTGTCCCCGACGATGATCCCGACCTCGGTGATTCCGGCGTCGCGGATCGCCTCGATCCCGTAGAAGAGGATGGGCTTGTTGGCGATGGGGACCAGCTGTTTAGCGCTGGTGTGGGTGATGGGCCGAAGCCGCGTGCCCTTGCCGCCCGCGAGAATGAGCGCTTTGATGGTGGATCACGTCCTTCGACCGCGCGCCGTCACTTGGAAACGGCGATCATGGATAGAATCAGACTGGTGAGGGTGATCACGCCGACGAACACCGAGCCGAAGATGCGGCTCCGGCTGCTCTTCACGTAGATGGCTTCGCCCCTGTACACGACACTGTTGCGGCCTGCGGAGCGCTTCGATCCATCGGTCGCGTGGATCTCGAGCCGGTCGTGGCTCCCCCCCTCGCTGGGTCCACCGGCCAGCGCCACGTACCAACCCGCGGGACGGCCGTGCTGGAAGGCCACCTCGCCGGGGACGACGACGTTGCCGGTGACGTACACCCCGTCCACCCGCCGCGGCACACTCACCACGTCCCCTGGGTACAGGCGCAATGTGTCGGGCTCGTTGCCGTTGACGATCTCCTTGAGGTCGAGCGGGATGTAGTCGACGGACTCGGGGCCCACCCGCCGCTCGACTATCGCCCGCTCGAGCACGAATTCGTGGCTCAGACGCACGAAGCGCGGCAGGAGCGAGCCGATCGTCTCGCCCTCCTGCACGTAGATCGTGCCCTCGCGGCCGCCACCACCGTCGATTCGAATCATCTCCATGCTGGGGAAGCTGCGCCGGTCTGGCACGACCACTACGTCGCGGTCCTGGAGCACGAAGGTGTCCAAATCGCCCGGCGCGAGGGCGTGGATGCTCACGTGGTCCCCGTCGTCCAGCCGCTCGACGACGATGCGTTCGCGGTCCGCGTTGGCAGTGAAGCCCGCCGCGAGCCCGACGAGCGTGGCCACGGTCTCGCCGGATCGGATCTCGAAGACGCCGCCCCGCCACACCTCGCCGGTGACCACGGCCGACTGTCCGCGCGCTGGCACGAACACGCTCTGGCCCTCGCACAGCACGGGGTTGGCATCGACGTCACCGAGTCGCTCGAAGCGCATGGCGTCGGCCAGCTGTACGCTGCCGTCCGCGTTGCGAATCTCGATGGCGCGCCGGCTGGCGCGGTCGGTCAGTCCACCGGCGGACCCGATCGCCGCGTCGAGCCGGAAGGGCGCATGGATCTCCGCCGCGCCCGGGCGCTCGACTTCGCCGAGCACGTACACGACGAACGACCTTGGGGTCACCAGTTGGCAGTCGAAGTTCACGTCCCGGTAGTAGCGAACGAGCAGTTTGCGGATCTTCTCGCGAAACGCGGTGATGGTCATGCCGGCCACGTGGATGGCGCCCACGTTGGGCAACAGCACCGTGCCCTCGGGGAGCACGCGAACGGGGAGTTCCACGTCCTCCGCCGAATGGACGACGATGAGGAACAAGTCGTTCGGCCCGATGATGTAGGTATCGGGGTCGACCGGCGCGTCGAGGCCCCGCGCCAGACGCTGCTCCGACTCCAGCGTCTGCATCGCCTCCTGCATCGCGGGCGCCGATCTCTGCGCCGCCGCAGCCTCCCGCTCGGCCCGCGTCATCTGCGCCGCGGCGGTGGCGGCGAGCAAGCAGAGCCACGCCGCGGTCACGAGCACCAATGTAGTCTTCCTGTTCATCGATGGAACCGATCCGCCGGCGGCGGCGGACGCGGCAACTATACCAGAGTCGCCAGGGTCTTCCGCACGAATTCCGTTACCCGCGCGAACGAGGCCACGTCGGGCAGTCCCACCTGCGCCATGTGCGGCCTTCCTCCTCCGCGGTGGCCCAGGCTCTCGGCGATGCGCCGGGCAATCTCGTCGGCCGCGATGGCGCGCTCCCGAATGGCGCGATCCGAGGCGACGATCAAACACACCGGCCGGGCCGCACCAGCCTGGCAGATGAGCGCCACGCCGAGGTCGAGGCGCGCGCGCAGCGCGTCGCCGTACTGGCGCAGCGCAGCCACGTCCGCCGCCTCCGCCGTCGTGGTCACCAGCTTCAGGCCGCCTATCTCGGCCGCTCCGGCGAGCGCATCGCCCGCCTGGTCTCGGGCGCGCCTCGCCTCGCTCTTGCGTACCTGTTTCGCCAGCGCGTCCGCCTCTTCCAGGAGCGTTCGCACGCGCCGCTCGACGTCTTCGGAAGACACCTTGAGCATCTCGGCCAGCGCGCCCCGCTCCTCCACGAGACGCCTGGCGTACGCGAGCGCTCCCGTCCCGGTGAGCGCCTCGACGCGGCGAAGGCCCGAGCCCACCGCGCTCTCCTGGCGAACGTAGAAGGCCCCGATCTCGCCGGTGCGGCGCAGGTGCGTGCCGCCGCAGAGCTCCTTCGAAAAGTCCTCGACGGTGACCACCCGTACCGTATCGCCGTACTTCTCGCCGAAGAGCGCCATGGCTCCGCCGGCAACTGCCTCCTTGTAAGGCACCGTCTCCGCACTCACCTCGAGGTCGGCCATGATCGCATCGTTGACCGCCCGCTCGATCTCCACGATCTCCTGCGGCGACACCGCCGTGAAATGCTGGAAATCGAAGCGCAGCCGGTCGGGAGCGACCAGTGAACCCGCCTGCGCGACGTGGTCGCCCAGCACGCGGCGCAGCGCCGCGTGCAGCAGGTGCGTGGCCGTGTGGTTGCGCATGGTGGCGTAGCGACGCTCGCGGTCGACGCGCAGGGTCACGTCCCGGTTTTTGAACGGGTTGGCAGGGTCGCGGTAGGCCGCGACGTGTGAGATCAACCCACCACGACGGCGGGTGTCCAGAATGCGAACCTCGTTCTCGCCAAAGACAGCGACGCCGGTGTCGCCGACCTGTCCGCCGCCCTCCGGGTAGAACACGGTCTCGTCAGTTTCGAAGTCGAAATAACGATTCTCGTCGCTTGGTGTCGGAGCCTTGCGATCCCGATAAGAGACAACCTCGGCCTTGCCCTCGAGCCGATCGTACCCCTCGAATCTGGTCCGATCGATTTGCCGGTGAGTCACCTCGACCCCTATCTCATCTGTCATCGGCGGGATTTCTTCAGTGATAAACACGCTGGCCCGGCGCGCCCGTTCCTTCTGCTTCGCCATGGCTCGGTCGAAACCGGCGCGGTCGATGGAGAGGCCGCGGTCGGCGGCCATCTCCGCGGTGAGCTCGCTCGGGAAGCCAAAGGTGTCGTAGAGCTGAAAGACGTCGGCGCCGGCGATGCGCTTCGATTTCTTCTTCTTGGCCGCGGCAAACATCGCGTCCAGGCGGTCCATCCCCTGCTCGAGGGTGGAAAGGAAACGCTCCTCCTCCGCCGTGATCATGCTCTTGACGACGCTACCGCGGCTGGCCAACTCGGGATATCGCACTTTCATGCCCGCTACCACCGCGTCCACCACCCCGGCCAGAAAGGGCTGGCGCACGCCGAAGGGGTGCAGCTTAGTGAGCGCGCGGCGGAGCAGGCGCCGCAGCACGTAGCCCCGCCCCTCGTTGGACGGCATGATGCCCTCGGCAAAGGCGAACACGAGCGCGCGCGCGTGGTCAGCGGCGGCGTTGACGGCCAGGGCGGCCTTCTCGCGCGACGCGCCCGCCGGGAGCGCGCGCTCGACCGCGTTGCGGACGGGGAGGAACTCGTCGGTGTGATAGTTGTCTTCGGCTTCCTGCAAGATGAAGGCCACGCGCTCCAGGCCCAGGCCCGTGTCGATACCGGGCCGCGGCAGCGGGTCGTAGGCGCCCTGCTCCGTGTAGAAGAACTGCGGGAAGACGAGGTTCCAGTATTCTATGTAGCGGTCGTTGTCGTCGCGGTGGCCGGGGCCGCCGTCGGGGCCGGGGCGGCCGGTGTCGTAGTGCATCTCCGAAGAAGGTCCGCACACGCCGGTCTCCCCCACCGGTCCCCAGAAGTTGTCCTTCTTCCCGAGGCGCACGATGCGCTCGCGTGGAAACCCGATGTGCTTTGCCCAGAGGTCAAAGGCCTCGTCGTCGTCTTCGTAGACGGATACCCAGATGCGGCCCTTGTCCAGTCCCCACACGTCCACCGATAGCTCCCACCCCCACTCGATCGCTTCCTTCTTGAAGTAGTCTCCGAAGCTGAAGTTACCGAGCATCTCGAAGAAGGTGTGGTGGCGCAGGGTGCGGCCGACGTTCTCCAGGTCGCTCTGTTTGCCACCCGCGCGCAGGCACTTCTGGACCGAGGCTGCCCGCGCGTGCGGCGCGCGCGCGGGATCGGTGTAGTAGGCCTTGAACGGCACCATTCCCGCCGCGGTGAAGAGCAGCGTGGGATCCTCGGGCAAGAGCGGCGCGCTCGGTACCACCGCGTGCTCGCGCGCGCGGAAGAACTCGAGGAAGTCGTCGACGAGACTATTGACCTTGTAGCGTTCGTTCATGGCTCTTGTGCGCGCCTGGTCGAGGGGGTGACGCGCCTCGTGCTTGCCGGCCGGCACGCCTGGTCGAGGGGGCGACGCGCCGTCCGCAGCGGGCGAACCAGTTTCTCCATCCGCCCGCGAGGACCCGGCGCGGAAGCCCCTCGACCAGGCGTGCCGGCCAATATCACGGTTCCTCCACCGCGTCGCGCCCCGCGCGGCGCAAGAGATCGTAGGCGACGCGGTTCACCACCTCATAGTCGAAACCCTTGCGGCGCAGCAGGTCCGCCATGCGGCGCACCGCGCGCTCGTCCACCGCCCCGCCGCCGAGCTTGCGCGCCACCAGCGTGCGCGCCATCGCCTCTTGCCGCTCGCGGTCGAAGCCGCCGGCGAGGACCTCGTCGATCACCGCCCTGGCCACCCCGCGCTTTCTGAGGTCGCGGCGCAGGCGGTGCGGCCCCTCGGCGCGCGCCTCGGCGCGCGCGTGGACGTACTCGCGCGCGAAACGCGCGTCGTCCACCAGCCCCTGCTCCTCGAGCTCGGCCAGGATTCCGCCGCGCACGCGCTCGACGATCGCCATCGCCGCCAGCGCCGTCGACAGCTCGTGGCGCGAGCGTGCGCGCCGGGCGAGCAGGCGCAGCATCTTGTCGCGCCCGCGAAAGTACTGGTCGAGTGCATCGAGGCGCGCCACGTCCACCTCGCCCAGGTCCTGCCCCGTGCGCAGCGGCTCCGCCTGCGCGGCCGGAACGGTAAAAAACCGCCCCCCGGCGAGTGCTACCGTCACTCTGTCCCGGGGGCGCGGTTTGAGCTCGACAATGCGATCGGACATCTACTGCCGGCCGGCGCGAGGCTCCTCTGCCGTCTTCTTCCCGGCCGGCGCCGGCGCCTTCGCATTCTTTTCGACCCGCTCCCCGTCGCGCGTGACGGCGGCCGCCGCGCGCGGCTCCGCTCCCAGGCCGACGCGCTCGCGGATCTTCCCGTCGATGATGGCGGCGATGTCGCGGTGCTCCTTGAGAAACGCGCGCGCCGCTTCTCGCCCCTGGCCCAGGCGTTCGTCGCCGTAGGAATACCACGTACCGCTCTTGGAGACGATGTCCTGCTCGACGCCGATATCGACGAGGTCCCCCTCGTAGCTGATGCCCTCGCCGTAGAGGATGTCGAACTCGCACGTCCGAAACGGCGGTGCCACCTTGTTCTTGACCACCTTCACCTTGGTCCGGTTGCCGGTGACGGCGTCGCCGTCCTTGATCGCGGCGATACGGCGGATGTCCATGCGTACAGTCGCATAGAACTTGAGCGCGTTGCCCCCCGAGGTGGTTTCGGGGCTGCCGAACATCACGCCGATCTTCATGCGGATCTGGTTGGTGAAGATGAGGCTCGTGTGCGACTTGTGCACGGCGCCGGTCAGCTTGCGCAGCGCCTGCGACATGAGACGCGCCTGCAACCCCACGTGCGAGTCGCCCATCTCGCCGTTGATCTCCGCCTGCGGCACCAGCGCGGCCACCGAGTCCACTACGATCACGTCGAGCGCGCCGCTGCGGATCAACACCTCCGCGATTTCCAGCGCCTGCTCGCCGGTGTCGGGCTGCGAGATGAGCAGGTTGTCGACGTCGACGCCGATCTTCTTCGCGTAGGCGGCGTCGAAGGCGTGCTCGGCGTCGATGAACGCCGCCATCCCGCCCCGGCGCTGCGCGCTGGCCACGATCGAGCTGGTGAGCGTGGTCTTGCCCGAACCCTCGGGCCCGAAGACCTCGATGATGCGGCCGCGCGGCACCCCACCGACGCCCAGCGCGATGTCGAGCGCGAGGCTCCCGGTGGGAACTATTTCCACGGGGACGAGCGCGCGCTCGTCCCCCATGCGCATGATCGAACCCTGTCCGAACTGCTTCTCGATCTGAGCGACGGCCAGGTCGAGCGCCTTGTGCCTCTCGGACGCCACCGGAGTTCCGACGGTTTTCTTCACCATGGGTGCATCCCCTTTCCTGGAAGTCGGCCGGTCTTCCCCTCTCCCACTTCCGCCGCCCCCGCCGGCCGCCCGAGGGGCTAAGACGAAAGATACCAATGCATTCGCGGGAATAGTATCACTTGCCCCCACGCAGCGCAAACGCTTTAACGCATTGGTAGCGCGCGCCTTGGGGCGAAAGGCGGCTGCGCATGAGGGCGACCTCCGAGACTTCCTGCGCGGCGCCGGACAGGGCGGGAGCTGCCTCGAGGTGGCTCGCGACGTCGGCGGGGATGGGCGCCTTGACGCGCGCCACCGTGGCATGCGCTTGGAAGGCCCGCCTCTCGGGCGGGAGACCCAGCGCCGCCTCGAGCGACGCCGCCACGTCGTCGGCGAGCCGCTCCAGCGCGTCGGCTCCCTCGGCCGCCTCGTAGAAGAGGACGCGCGGCCGCCGCCGGTTCGGGAACGCGCCCAGCGTTCCCAACACGAGTCGGAACGGGGCGTGCCGCGCGCACGCCGGCTCGAGCGCGCGCGCGATGGAATCGACGTCCGCCTCCGGCGTCTCGCCCAGGAACTTGAGCGTGACGTGCCACGCCTCGGGCGCAACCCATCGCCACGGGGGGCGGGCGACCGGGAACGTCTCCAGTGCGCGCGCGATCGACGCGCGCACCGTCTCCTCGAAGTTGACCGCGACGAAGAGCCGCATCACCGCGCCGCCAGGTGGTCGTAGAGGAGCCAGAGCGCCCCGTGGGCGGCCCGCCGCCGGACAGCGTCGCGCTCGCCGTGGTAGCGCACGCGCTTGACGTGGCAGCCGCCTTCCCAGGCCAGGCCGAGATAGCACAGCCCCACCGGTTTCTTCGCCGTGCCGCCCGTGGGACCGGCGATCCCCGTGGTGGCGATGCCGTAGGTCGCGCCGGCGCTGCGGCGGATGCCGTGCGCCATTTCCGTGCACGTCTCCTCGCTCACTGCGCCGTAGCGCGCGAGCGTCTCCTCCGCCACGCCGAGCATGGCGCGCTTGCTCGCATCGCTGTAGGTCACGGCCCCGGCGAGGAAGTAGGCGCTGGCGCCGGGGATGTCCGTCAGCGTCTGGCCGATCGAGCCGCCGGTGAGCGACTCGGCGACGCCGAGCGTCTCCCGTCGCCGCACCAACAGGTCGTGCACGACGCCCGCGAGCGAGCGCTCGCCGTGCTCGTAGAGCTTGGCGCCCAGGTGGTCGCGCAGCAGCTTCTCCACGCGCGCGGCCTCGCTCTCCAGGGGCGCGTCCGCCGCCGCCCCGGGCGCCTGCGTGAGGACGACGTCCACGCCCACGAGCGAGGGGAGGAAGGAGACCACGTAGCCATCGGCCTTCTCGATCGCCTCGCCCAGCGTGGAGACCATCTGCGACTCGCCGATGCCCGTGGTGCGGAAGGTCTCGACGCGCAGCGGTTCGCGCCCGAAGATCTCGGCCACGCGTGCTCGCACCGCCGCCTCGAAAATGGGCCGCATCTCCAGCGGCGGGCCCGGCAAGACGAACACGGTGAGGTCGCGGCTCTCCACGGCGAAGCCGGGCGCGGTGCCCTGCGCGTTGCCCAGGATGCGGGCCCCCTCCGGGAACATGGCCTGGCGGCGGTTGTTCTCGGAGGCCTCGCGCCCGCGCGCAGCGAAGAACGCTACGATCGCCTCCCACGTGGGCGCGTCAAACGCCAGCCCGAGACCCAGCGCGGCGGCCACGCCGTCGCGGGTTATGTCGTCGGTGGTGGGCCCGAGTCCGCCCGTGGTGATCACCACGCGCGCGCGTGCCGCACTCTCGCGCACCGCTTCGGCGATCGCCTCGACCGTATCGCCCACCGCCTGGGCGCGGGCGATGCGCACGCCGCTCTGCAGCAGCGCGCGCCCCAGCCAGGCCAGGTGCGCGTCCGACCGCTCGCCCTTGAGGAGCTCGTCGCCCACCAGAATGAGCTCGATGTCGTTCGGCTTGCTCACGATCCCCAGGGAGCGAACACCCGCGCGGCGGGCCAGATCAGCCCCAGCAGCACGAGGGCGGCGCGCGTGTAGATCCCCGCGAGCACGTCGTCCACTACGATTCCCCATCCCCGCGGGAGCCGCTGCGAGCGTCCCACTGGAAAGGGCTTGGCGATGTCGAAGAATCGGAAGAGGAAGAATGCCGCCGCCAGCGCGCCGGGGGTCACTCCGCCCGCGCCCAAGAGGATCACCTGCATCCCCACCACCTCGTCGATCACCACGCAGCTCGGATCCTCGCCGTAGCGTTTCTCCAGCTGCGTCGAGACCGGCACCGAGATCACCAGCGTGACCAGGGCCACCAGCGGGTGGGCCAGCCACTCGCCCCCGGGGATGTAGAAGTAGGCCAGAGCGAAGACCAGCGACGCGAACGTCGCCGGCACGACGGGAAAGAAGCCCGTGTAGGCGAAGGTGCCGATGAAGCGGATGATTGCCGGCATCGGCGCCTACGATAGCGCGATGCGCCTGCGCCGCTCAATCGATTTTCGCGCGTATCGCTGTGGCGCGGGGGGCGGGCGCCGGGCTCAGTTCTGCGAGAGCTTCTTGAGGACGCCCTTGGCCACGCATTTGAGGGTATCGAAGACGCCGTCACCGCGCGTGGCCACGGCTTCGAAATCGGGGTGGCCCTCGGGGTTGAGCTCCTGCTGGAGCTCCTCGAGGTCGATGATGTCGGTCATGTCGCGCTTGTTGTACTGGATGACGAAGGGTACGTCGTCGACCTTGAGGTTGTACTCCTCCAGGTTCTCGTGGAGGTTGTAGAGGCTCTCGATGTTGGCGTCGTAACGCGCGCGCTGGCTGTCGGCGATGAAGACGATGCCGTCCACTCCGCGCAGGATGAGCTTGCGCGACGCGTCGTAGTACACCTGTCCGGGCACCGTGTAGAGGTGAAAGCGGGTCTTGAAACCCTTCACGGTGCCCAGTTCGAGGGGCAGAAAGTCGAAGAACAGGGTGCGATCCATCTCCGTGGCCAGCGTGATGAGCTTGCCCTTGGTGGAGGGATCGACCTTGTTATATACGTACTGAAGGTTAGTCGTCTTGCCGCAAAGACCTGGGCCGTAGTAGACGATTTTACAGTTGATCTCGCGGGACGAATAGTTGATCAGCGACATGCACCGACTCCAGCTTCGACACCCTCGCTGCGCTAGTCCTGGAACAGCGAATCGATCTCTCGGTTGAGCTCTTCGGCAAAGGTCTCGTCGAACTCCTTGAGATCCTCGTTCTCGTACTCGAGCTTCTCGAAGAGGCCGTTGAGGATCGTGTTGAGACCCTCGACGGCCTTCTTGACGCGCAGGCGTACGAGGCCCAGGGTGGTGCGCTTGTTGAACAGCACCACGAGGATGATCGCCTGTGCCACGCGCGACAGGTACATGCTCTCATCGGAACCCTGGTGATACAGGGTCGAGAAGTCCCTCTCACCGATGAGCATGGCGAGCTGAGCGTTGGCCTCGAAGTCCGCCGCGCACAATGATGCGAAGCTCATGAGGTCGAATTCGGGCTCGAGACCGACGCTGGCGATCAGCTGTCCGGTCTTGTCGATGAGGATTACGCTCTGGGAGTTGGAGTTCTCGATGAGCTCCTTGAGGACGCTGTTTATCGCCCAGTAATCCTCTTCGTAGATGGTCCAGTCGGCCTTAACCATGGATCCGCTCCAGACGAAGAATTGCCCCGGCGCGCCACGCGACGCGCCCGCCAGCGGAATCGCCTACAACTGCTCGCGCCGCTCGAGAGCCCGAGCGAGCGTGGAGTCGTCTGCGAATTCGAGGGTTCCGCCCACGGGGAGCCCTCTAGCAAGTCTCGTGACAGTAACTCCGTAAGGAGCAACGGATTTGGCGATGTAGAAAGCGGTGGTATCGCCCTCAACGGTAGGATTCGTAGCGACAATGAGTTCCCGGACTTCGCCGGACCGAACGCGGTCTTCCAGGGCATTGAGCGAAAGGTCCTCGGGGCCTATCCCGTCGATCGGCGAGAGCACCCCGTGGAGGACGTGGTACAGGCCTCGGAACTGCTTGGTTTTCTCCAAGATGAGGAGGTCTTGCGGCTGCTCGACCACGCAGATGATCTCCCGGTCGCGGCCCCGGTCCGTGCAAATTGCACATTCGACGGCCTCCGTGATGGCCCCGCAGGTGCGGCAGAAACGGACCTTCTCCCGCACCGCGGCGAGCAGGTGGGCCAGGTGCTCGGCGTCCTCGCGCCGCGTGCGGAGCAGGTGCAGGGCCAGCCGCTGGGCCGTCTTGGCGCCGATCCCGGGCAGGCGTGACAGAGCCTTGACCAGCGCGGTCAGGGTCTCCGAACCGAATTCCGTCAATGGGTCGTTCCTTCCGGGGCGGGCACGAACGATCGGGGGTTAGAAGAGGCCGGGGATGTTCATTCCGCCCGTGATCGAAGACATGTGCTCCTTGGCGGCTTCGAGGGCGTTGTTGCGGGCCTCGGCGAATGCGGCCACGATGAGGTCCTCGAGCATCTCGCGGTCGCCCTCCTTGAAAGCCTCCTCCTCGATGCTGACGCCGAGCACCTCCTGCTGACCGTTCATCCGCACCGTCACCATGCCCCCGCCGCTCGATCCCTTCACCTCCACGGCGGACAGTTCCTCCTGGGCCCGCGCCAGCCGCTCCTGCATCTCCTGCGCCTGCTTCATGAGCTTCCCGAAATTCGCCATGCTGCCCTTCCTCTCGGCCGACCGGCGGCCTACTGACCGTAGCGGATGATCTCTCCGTCGAACTCCTGGAGGAGCTTGCGGACGATCGGCTTCTTCTCTTCGGACACGCCGCGCACGCGCGCCTCCGGCGTGGTGCGCGCGCGTTTGCCCTCCTCCACCGCCGCCGCGCGCTCCTCTCCCTCGGCGATGCACACGATCTCGACCTCGTGTCCGAAGTAGCGGCGGAACGAGGACTCGACGAAGCGCCGGTTGGCCGCCTCCGAGACCTGCTCGCGCTGCAAGGTGAAGTTGCGCATGAAACGCAGCGTGAGCCGGCCGCCGTCGAACGCGTAGGGCTTCCCGGAAAAGAGGGAGACACCGAGGGACACCCGCTTCTGGCGCACGAAGGTGACGAAGCCTCCCCAGAGTCCCAGCAAGCGATCGAAGTCGAGCGCGTCGCCGGGTGCCGCCTCGGTTCCCGACTCGCCCGGCGGCGGCGCTTCTCGCTTGGTGCGCGCCGGGTTGGCGCCGAGATCGTCGCCAGCGGCGCGTACCGTCCTCGTCGATGCGCTCGCCGGCGAGCCGGCGGCGGCGCGCGCCGGCGCGTCCGCGCCTTTCGGCGCCGCCCCTCCGGCCTTTTCCGGCGCGCTCAGGTCTTGCCTCCCACGCCGGCTCGCGCCGGCGTCTTCTCCGCTCACCCCGCTCCCCGAGGCGCCCTCCAGGCGCGTGATGAGCGTGCGGATGTCCGTCTGCCGCTCCAGCAGGCTCAGGTCGACGAGGAGGCTCTCGAGCAGGATGCGCGGATCCGCGGCACCCTTGAGCCGGGGCGCGGTGTTGCACAGGCGCTCTACCACGGTGACGAGATCGGCGAGCTCGTAGCGCTCCAGCTGCGCGCGCAAGAGGGCGATCTCGTCCTTGGACCGGAAAATGAGTCGGTCGAGGTCGCCGCGCGTGGCCAGCACCATGAGGTCGCGGTAACCTTCCAGCAGCGCCGCCGACAGCTCTTGCAGGTCGAGGCCTTCCGTCACCGCCTGGTCCACGAGCTCGAGCACCCGCGTGGCATCGCCGGTGGCGACGGCCTCTACGAACGCAAGGACTTTCTCCTGGTCGACGAGGCCGAGGATTCCGCGCACCGCCGCCGCCGTCACTCGAGCTCCCGAAGCCGTGATGCACTGGTCGAGCAGGCTGGTGCCGTCGCGCATGCTGCCCTCCGCCTTGCGCGCCAGCAAGCGCAGGCCCTCCTCCTCGCAAGCCACGCTCTCCGCTTTGCAGATCGCTTCGAGCTGGGCGGCGATTTCGCGGATCTCCAGCCGCTTGAAGTGGTGACGCTGGCAGCGCGATTTGATCGTTTCGGGGATCTTGTTGGGCGCGGTGGTGGCGAAGATGAAGTACACGTGGGGCGGCGGCTCCTCCAGTGTCTTCAACAGCGCGTTGAACGCGTGCGTGGAGAGCATGTGCACCTCGTCGATGACGTAGACCTTGTTGCGGAAATGACTCGGCGCATAGCCGATGCTCTCCTGCAGGTCACGGACCTCGTTCACGCCCGTGTGCGAGGCGCCGTCGATCTCCATCACGTCGAGGTTATTGCCCGCGATCACGCCCCGACACGACGGGCACGTGTTGCACGGATTGCCCGCCTCGAGGCTGTCACAGTTGATGGCACGCGCGAGAATGCGGGCGGTGCTGGTCTTGCCGCAGCCGCGCGGGCCGGCGAAGAGATTGGCGTGCGACACGCGCCCCGTCTCCACCGCTTTCTTTAGCGGGCCCGTGACGTGGTCCTGACCGACCACGTCGTCGAACCGCAGCGGCCGCCACTTCCTCGCCAGGACTTCGTAGCTCATCGTACTCCGTGGAAGAAAAAGAGATCGTGCACCCGCCGTTGAACGCCGGAACCGCGGCGCGACCCCGGGTTAGCTCTTGCCAGGCAACCCCACATCACATGGCCGGGTCCGCTTACCGCTGCTACCTTCCGGTCCTGACGGGGTTCGCGGGTGACCATTGCGCGGGACCTGGCCGTCGTCACCACTTCCGCAGCCGCGCGCATCGACCCCGGACGCCCGAAGGTGGGAATTCGACCCCGCTATAGCGGATTGCGGGAAAAGGGCACCGCTAGCACCCCGCCTAGCACGATCTCGTCCCGGCGGCGCACCCGCGCCGGCACGCGCCGGCGCGGGACACACCCCGATTCTGGTGGAGATGAGCGGATTCGAACCGCCGGCCTCCTCGTTGCGAACGAGGCGCTCTCCCAGCTGAGCTACATCCCCGCGTAACAAAATCTCTCGGATGACAATGGCGGAGAGAGGGGGATTCGAACCCCCGGAGCCCGTAAGGACTCAACGGTTTTCGAGACCGCCCCATTCGACCGCTCTGGCATCTCTCCGCGGGGCATGGTATCGCATCGTTCCCCAAAACGCAAGCATCCGAAAGCCGTTGCGTGCCAGCACGATACTCCCCGCAGCGCGACGGGCCGGCGGTCGCGCCGGCCCGTTTCTTCGGCCTTCGATTACCGGTGGGAGAAAGCGCGCCTAAGCGCCGCTGCGTCGAGCGCGGCGCGCCTCAAGGATGACCAGGAGCGCGCGCTTCTCGTCGGGGGACATGAGCCCCCACCGCTCCAGTTCCTCCAGGGTCCGCATGCAGCCGTCGCAGTACCCCGTCTTGGAGTCGATCACGCAGTCCCCGTCGCAGGGCGAGGAGACCTCGTCATTCCGATTCTCGAACGACCCATTCATGTCGACTGCAATGATAATGACCGGCGGCGGCGGCCGCAAACGGAAACGGCAGGGGCGCGGCGCCACCGCCGCGCCCCTCGGTGTGGCGGAGAGAGGGGGATTCGAACCCCCGGAGCGCTAGGCGCTCACACGATTTCCAGTCGTGCCGATTAAGCCACTCTCGCATCTCTCCGCATTGTCCATCGCCCCCCGCTCACTCGCCCCGGCGCTGGGCAAAGAACCGCTGCATCAACTCCCGGCAGCGGGCCTCCTCCACTCCACCCGTCACCACGATCGCGTGGCCGAGCGCCGGTTCGTTCGGGATCGAGAACACGCTCTCGCACGCGCCCGTCTTCGGTTCGCGCGCGCCGAACACCACCCGAGGCACGCGCGCCAGGATGGCGGCGCCGATGCACATTACACAGGGCTCGACCGTCGCGTAGAGCACCGCCTGGGCGAGCGCGCGCGCCCCCACGTTACCCACCGCGTCCCAAAGGGCGACGACTTCGGCGTGCTCGAATGGATAGCCGGTGCGCACGACGCGATTGTGCCCGCGTCCGACCACGGCGCCGCCCAGGACCACCACGGACCCGACCGGCACCTCTCCGGCCGCGAACCCAGCCTCGGCCTCCGCCAGCGCGTCGCGCATCCACCGGGCGTCTTCGCCCATGGGTCGTCGCTCACCGCGCCGGCAGGCTGCCGGCCAGCGTCTCCGCCACCTTGATGGCCACCGCCTCGAACTCTGGCGCCCTGTAGAGCTTCTCGCCCTCGTCGGCGCGCACGATCCCGGCGCTGCGCACGATGGTGCGGTCGGCGGTCTCCGTGCGCACGCCCTCGAGGTAGTCCTCGTCCACGGAGCGGAAGAGCACGGCGCCGGGCCTCTCACGCCCGTCGAGCACCGTCAGCGTCGCCCCCACGTACGTCGCCGAGCTCGCGTTCTCCCGGTAGTCCGCCTCGTCCTTCTGCCAGAGATCGACGACCGGCACGAGGAACGCGTCGCACTGGAGCGCGTTGGCCAGGTCGGCCAGGAACCTCGCGTCCGGCTTGTCGCTACGTGGATACGTGCTCGCGAACGTCTCGAACTCGGTCTGCAGGCCGCTCATTTCCACGGCGCTGCGAACCAGGCTGGGCGAGACGAAGTGGTAGTC
>JAOTVO010000271.1 GCA_029863355.1 Candidatus Krumholzibacteriia bacterium | reverse complement strand
CCGCGGCCTGGTGGATTTCGTGGTGCCCATGGCCTACAACTACGGGCCCGAGGAGGCGGCGCGGCGGGTTCGCATTCTCCACAACACGGTCGGTGACGATCGCATGCTGATCGGAATCGCCGTGCACGACGACCGCTATCTGTACCTGCCGCGGCTCGTGGCGGCGCTGCGTGAGACGGGCGTTACCGGGTTCTCGGTGTTCTCGTACAACGTGCTCTCGGAAATGCGCTACCCCGTCCGTGTCATCACCGAGTCCTTCCTCCTGGCCCCGGTGGACACGCTGCTGGACGAGGGCGATGAGCCCTAGAGGCGGGGACGTCCGCCGGAGCGCGCTCGAGCGCACGCTCTCGCTCTTCGCCGAGGTGAAGGCCGGGGAGGGCCTGGTCTGCCTGTTGCTCACGCTCGACATCTTCTTCGTCCTTACCTCTTATCTCATCGCCAAGGTCGTGCGCGAGCCGCTGATCCTCGCCGGTGGCGGCGCCGAGGTGAAGAGCTACTCATCCGCCCTGCAGGCTATCGTTCTCGTCCTGTTCCTGCGCGTGTATGCCGTCCTCGTCGCCCGCTTCCCGCGCCGGCGGCTCATCAACACGGTAACCATATTCTTCGCGGCGTGTCTGGTGGGTTTTTATGCGTTGTACGGAATGGATGTCCCCATAGGCGTGGTCTACTACGTGTGGGTCGGCATCTTCAGCCTGATGGTCATCGCGCAGTTCTGGGCGTTCGCCAACGATGTGTACACGGCCGAACAGGGCAAGCGGCTGTTCGTGATCATCCAGTTCGGAGCGTCGGCGGGCGGCGTCTTCGGCCCCTTGCTGGCGCGCGCCCTGATCGACCGCCTCGCCGTCAACGACCTGCTGCTCGTATCGGCGGCGTTGCTGCTGGTGAGTCTGGCCATCGGCAACGTCGTCGAGGCGCGCTATCTCCGTCGCGGCGCGCGAGCGGCGGACCCGGCCCCGGAGGCCGAGCCGGTGATGAGCCGGGCCGGCGCCTTCCGCGTGGTGTTCCGGAGCCGCTACCTTCTCATGATCGCGATGATCATTCTGCTGACGAACTGGGTCAACACGACGGGCGAGTACGTACTCGGCAAGGCCGTGTACAACGCTGCCAGTGACGACGCCGTGCGTACAGGGTTGACGGAGGTGCAGCGCGAAGCCGCCGTGGAAACCTCCATCGGCCGCTTTTACGCCGAGTTCTTCTCGATCGTGGGACTGGTGGGACTGCTCGCGCAGCTCTTCGTCGTCTCGCGTGTGATCCGTCATTTCGGCGTGAAGGCGGCCATTCTCTTCCTGCCCGCTGTTGCCATGGGAGCGTACGCTACCATCGCCGTGTTTCCGGTGCTCGCCGTCATTCGCTGGCCCAAGGTCGCGGAGAATGCGACCGACTATTCGCTGAACAACACGGTGCGCCACATCCTCTTTCTGCCCACGACGCGCGAGGAGAAGTACAAGGCCAAGGTGGCGATCGATTCCTTCTTCGTACGGGCGGGGGACGTGCTTTCCGCCCTGGTCGTGTTCGTCGGCGTCACGTTCCTCGGCTTCGGCATTCGGCATTTCGCCGCCTTCAACCTGGCGCTGATCGCCGCGTGGGTGGCCATCGCCTACTGGACGGGGCGGGAAAACCAGCGCCTGGTGGCGGCGGCCGGGGCGAAGGAGGGCGAGGGGCGCTGAGCCATCAGGGAGCGGGCGTCTCTCCGCTGAGCACCCGATCGATATAGGCGCGCGCGGCGGGCGGCGGGTTGAGGGTGAGGCACGTGCGGAAAGACTCCATGGCCTCCTCGGTGCGGCCGGCGCGCACGAGGGCCTGTCCCAGGTAGAAGGGGTAGACCGCCTCGCGAGGGTGGTGCTCGACGCCGGCGCGGGCCACGCTCTCCACCTCCGCCCAGCGGTCTTTCTTTTCGAGCAGCGTCAGGAGCTTGAATAGCGCCTTGTCGAAACCGGCGTGTCCCTCCAGCACCCGGTACAAGAGGTCGATAGCTTTTCCGTCCCACCCCATCTCCTCGTAATACAGGGCCAGACGCACGAACTGTCTGGGGTTGCCGTAGCGCTCCGTCGTGCGTTCGAGGAGCGCCATGGCGCGTTGCAGCGCCCCCATGTCGTGGTAGAACACGGCCAAGTTCTCGTACGCGTAAGAGGCGTGCGACTCGTCGTAGTGCAGGATGCGCTCGAAGCGCTCCGCCGTTCGCCAGGGCGAGGCGTTGATACCGAACCAAGCCCCGCCCAAAACGAGAGAGAGCGCTAGCGACGGCGCGGCGAAGCGCGCGACCGCATCGCCGGGGACAGCGCCGAACGTCACGTAGCGGTTCAGCACGAGCAGGAACAGGGGTACGAGCGCCACGCTCACCATGGTGAAGAGATCCCAGTCCCGGGCCATGCCGATCTCCGGGTTGAACACGAGCAGGTAGAGCGAGCACGGGAGCAGTATCAGCCCGACGAAGCGCCATTCGATGGGCTCCATGAACCAGGCGCCGGCGTCGGCCTCTCTACGCAGCCGTTTCTTGTCCGCATCCGTCAGCGTCCGATCGAACCCGCGGCCCAGCCATGCCATGGCGAGCAAGACCGGCAGCGCGGGCAAGAGCATCAGCATCTCGTTGGCCATATCGACCAGGTGAGCGAGCGAGAACATTCCCTGCGCGTCCGCCGTCGCCCGCAGCGGGAGGTAGTGTTTGCCATAGCCCGTCCAGGCCCCCGCGACCGTCGCCGCGACGGTCAACGCGGCCAGTATGGGCGTCGCCGTGTCCAGGATGGCGCGGCGGCGTCCCCGGAGAAGTCGCCATAGAACGAGCAGCGCCAGCGACGGAGCGAAAAGCAAGCCCTGGATGTGCGTGTATCCGGCCACGGCGAGGAGCGCGACGCACCAGCCCAGCGATCTCTGCCCGTGCATCACCCGAAACGCGCCCACCGTGTACAGAGCGAGCAGGAACACGAGCGCCGCGTAGTTTTCGATATAGCCGAAGAACAGCTCGAGCGTGCACGAGGACAACCCGAGCACGAGGAGCCACACGCGCAGGCCGGGGCCGGTGGGTGCATCGCGGGCGAGGCGCAGCAGGAGGAAGACGAGCAGTCCCCCGAGTAGACAGGTGAACACCCGCATGCCCGTGATCGGATCGCCCCCGAACAGCTTCGCGGACGCCTGCGCAGACCAGTAGAAGAAGAGGGTGGCGCCGGGGGCAATGGGCTCTTCCCTGAGAATGGCGGGAACGCTCCGCATGACGACGTCCTTGTTTCCCTCGTGCGCCGCGATGAAGCTTTGGGCGATGAGCTGCCCGTCACCCAGCAGGTTCGTGGCTGAGCGCAGGAAGAAGAACGCCGCCACCGCTGCCACTGCGGCCGCGGCGATCGCGGCGACCCCCCACCGCCACGCCGACAGGCGCTCGATCGCGCCGGCGAGGCTCGCGTAAAGGGCGCGGGCCACGGCCGGGACGAAGGTGACGGCCACGAGGGCCAGCGCGAGGAATCGGACGGGCAGGGGGTAGAAGGCGAGGTGGTTCAGACCCCAGAGCCTGGCCGCGGGCAGAAAGGAGGCGACACCCACGATCAGGCACGCGACCGCGGCGGCCCCGACCACCAGACCGATCCGGGGCGCAAGCGGCGCGGGTTCCCTGGACGCGCGTGCGCGGGGCATGGGCTATCCGCTCAGAAAGCGCTCCGCGCCGTACACCGGCTCGATGTCGGTGGGGATGTCACCGAGCTTGTCGAGCTGCCGCTCCACTTCCTCCGGCACCGCGGCGTACTTCTCGATGAACGCGCCCGCCCCCTCGTAGTCGCCGAGCGCCTGTATCATGCACAGGTCGCTCGTCAGCGCCTCGACGGCGGCGGACATCTTGTCCAGGAGCACCCGGTAGCGGTCCGTCTTGGGGTCCAGGACGATGGCGCCCTTTTCCTTGAGATAGTTGTACTCGATCATGTTGGCCTTGCCGTGGG
>JAOTVO010000270.1 GCA_029863355.1 Candidatus Krumholzibacteriia bacterium | reverse complement strand
CTTGGATGGATCGATGGAGATCACCGCCACGGTCTTGTCCGAAAAGTCGATCAGGAAGCGCCGCACCAGCTCGTCCACGAGCGACGACTTGCCGGCGCCGCCGGTGCCGGTGATGCCGAGCACGGGCGCCTTGGAGTTGCCGGCGCGCGCGTGGACCATCTCGAGCGCGCCCCGGGCCTCTTCGGGGAAGTTCTCCGCCGCGGAGATGAGCCGCGCGATGGCGCCAGGGTCGCGCCGGGGCAGGCGCTCCATGGAGCCGTCCAGGGAGAGGCCGAGGGGGAAGTCGGACTTCTCCACCAGGTCGTTGATCATCCCCTGCAGTCCCATGGCACGGCCGTCGTCGGGCGAGTAGATGCGATCGACGCCGTAGGCGTGGAGCTCCTCGATCTCGTCGGGCAGGATCACGCCGCCGCCGCCGCCGAAGATCTTGATCTGCTCGGCGCCGCGCTCGCGCAGGAGATCCTTCATGTACTTGAAGTACTCGATGTGACCGCCCTGGTAGGAGGTCATGGCAATGGCCTGCGCGTCCTCCTGGATGGCGGTGTCCACCACCTCCTCGACGCTGCGGTCGTGTCCAAGGTGGATCACCTCGCAACCGGTGGCCTGGATGATGCGCCGCATGATGTTGATGGCGGCGTCGTGGCCGTCGAAGAGCGAGGCGGCGGTGACGATGCGGACTTTGTGCTTGGGCTTGTAGTATGCGGTTTTTTTCATGATATAGCCGGCCGGATCCTCGGGTTCACTCGGGTTCTGTAGAAGGGCCGGTCCCTGTAGTCTATCCAAAGCGCTCCGGGCCAGCAACCCCCACCAGGATTGCCCGCCCCATCCATTCCGTGCTACGCTGGCGGCGGTTTCTCGAGCGCGTGCCGGCCTGGGCCGGAACGGAATCGCTGGAGGTGGATGTATGGGAAACCGAGCTGGATCGGCCGATCGGCGCTCCCGGCCCAAGGGAGCATCGGCCAAGTCCTCCGCGGGACAATCCCGCCGGCCCGCCCGGGGGGCGGCCGCCAAGGTGGCCAAGTCTCCGCGCATAACGGGCCTCTCCTGGGGCAGTGTCGAGATCGGCGGCAAAAGGAAGCTGCGCGACGCCAAGCTCTACCCCGGGGGGGCGCGCGAGTGGAACTGGGACGAGACGGGGACGGCGCACGCGCCGGGCATCCTGCCGGCCGACGTGGAGGAGTTGATCGCGCGTGGCGCCAAAGTCGTCGTGCTTTCGCAGGGAATGCTCAGCTGCCTGCGCGTGACCATGGACACGCTCGACCTGCTGGCGCGCAAAGGCGTCCGTGCCCACATTCTCAAGACCGAGGACGCGGTGCAGCGCTACAACGAGCTGCGCGAGACCGAGCCGGTGGGCGCCCTCATTCATACGACGTGCTGAGGCCGGATGCGTTTCGACGCGGTGATCTTCGACCTCGACGGGACGCTCCTCGACACCCTCGGTGACATCGCCGCCGCGATGAACGCGGTGCTCGCCGCGCACGGCCATCCCGCGCACCCCGCCGCGGCCTACAAGCACATGATCGGCGACGGCGTGGGCATGCTCGTGCGCCGCGCGCTTCCCGAAGGCGCGCGCGAACAGGCGCGCATCGCCGCGCTCGAGACCGAGATGCGCGAGACCTACGGCCGCGCCTACGCCGTGCGCACCCGCCCCTACGAGGGCATCCCCGACATGCTCGACGCGCTCGCCGCGCGCGGCCTGGCCCTGGCCGTCCTTTCCAACAAACCGGACGCACTCACGCGCGCCTGCGTGGAAGCGCTGCTGCCGCGCTGGCGCTTCGCAGCCGTCGTGGGCGAGAAGGCCGGCGTGCCCCCCAAACCCGACCCTGCTGGCGCCCGCGCCATCGTCGCCGCAGTCGCCGCGGCGCCCGAACGCGTGCTCTACGTGGGCGACAGCGGCGTGGACATGGAGACCGCCGTCGCGGCGGGGCTCTTCCCCGCCGGCGCGCTCTGGGGTTTCCGCTCGCGCGCCGAGCTCGAGCGCGGCGGCGCGCGTGTGCTGCTCGCGCGGCCGGCCGACGTCCTGCCGCTGGTGGACACCGGCCCCCGCCCGCGCTAGGCCGCGGTGTTGACGTGCCGGTTGACCCGGCCCTCGCGAGGTGCTAGTCTCACGCGCACCTGCAAGGCAGGAGGCAACCGATCCGAAGCGTCCCGCGTATTCTGCTCTGCGCCGCCGTCCTCTTCGCATGGGGCTGCAGCGACCAACGCGCCGAAGTCTTCCCCGACTCCGCCGCTCCGGGTCAGACCGTCCAGGCACGCGTCTCCAGCGACCGTTTCCGCGAAGGGCAGGACCTGCGCGCTAGAATCGGCGACCAGCCCGCGCCGCTGGTGCGCGTGGTCGATCGCCGCGTGGTGGAGGTGCTCGTTCCCTTCTTGCCCACCGGCCCGGCGACGCTCGTCATCATCGAGGGCAGCCGCGCGGTTGCCGAGGGCGAGTTGATGATCCTCCCGCCGCCCTCGCGCCGCGTCGTGCTCTCCGTCAAGGGTGGCCAGGTCGCGCTCGTGCGCGTCACCCCCGCCGCCGACCCGCCCACCGGAAATCTGCGCCGTCGCCACGTGCGCCGACTGTCGTACGACGTGCTGAACGAGAAGGGCGGGCTCGTCCTCACCGGATCCGTCCTGCACCCGTCAGACGGCGGCGAGCTGCTGCACGACCCCGCCGTGGGACGCCTGCGCCGCACCGCGGCGCTCGACTCCACGACCATCGCCATCGTCATCCCGCGCATCGACGAGCCCCACACGCTCGTCGTCTACGACACGCCCCCGGGTATCGACCTCGCCGAGGCCGACCATCGGGCGCGGCGCAGGCGCCTCGCCAGCATCGCCCTGTCCAAGGGAGGCAACCCGTGACGGCGCAGCGGCTCATCGCGATCGCGCTCCTGCTGCTGCCCACGAGCGTTCCGGCCGAGACGGTCACCGAGGGCGGGTTCACCTTTGAGGTGCAAACGAGCGACGCCCTCTACCGGGCCGTCCGCATCGGCGGGGATGTGGACAGCCGCTACGACATCGCCGTCCTGGGCGATGGTTTCAAGGAGGACGAACAGGGCGTCTTCAACGCGGCGGTCAACGAAATCGTCGCTGAGTTCTTCACCATCCCGCCTTACGACACGCGCAGGTGCGCGTTCAATTTCTGGGTGGTGAACCTCGTCTCCAATGACTCGGGGATCGACGAGGGAACCACGCAGCGCGACACGCCCCTCGACTGCAAGCGCGCGGTGCCGGGGGAGCCCATTTCCTACGTCACCGGCGACTTCGACAAGTGCCGGCAGGTGTGCGACCTGGCCGAAGTGCCGGCCTACGACGCCATCTACGTCGTGGTCAACTCCATCGAGTTCAGCGCCTGGGCCTATCCGTCGAACGCCATCGCCTTCACGACGCGCCAGCCCTATGCGGGCTGGCTCCTCGCCCACGAGCTCGCGCACCTCATCGCCGAACTTGACGACGAGTACACCTGCCGCATGTGCGACGGGAGCGATAGCGGCCTCATATACTACGGCCCCCCCATAACAGAATCGCCCAATCTGTCGACGATACTGGACCCGTACGAGGTCATATGGAAGGACCTGGTCACCTATCCGGACAGACCCGTTCCCACCGACCCGGACAACGCCTGTCGGTGCAGCGACGTCGGCTTCTGGGTGGGCGGCGGTTACTACGCCTACGGCATCTACCGCCCCGAGGAGTACTGCCTCATGGACGGGGTGCTCTGCCCCGAGAATGACGCCTTCTGCAAGGTGTGCGTCCGCGCCATCAAGGGCGAGCTCCTCTGGTGCCCCAGTTTTACCGTCGATACGTTGGGCGCCGTTCCGGTCGCACAGCTGCACGATATGCGGGACATGGAGCGTATCATCTGGCAGGACGACTCGGGGATCGCGAGGCGGATCGAGTACTGCAGCCTGTGTGAACCGGAAGACCCCCATCTCACCATGATCGTGATT
>JAOTVO010000269.1 GCA_029863355.1 Candidatus Krumholzibacteriia bacterium | reverse complement strand
GCCGCCCGAGAGCTGCGCGCGAGCGGGCAGCTCTCGCCACACGACGCGCCGCCCGGCGCCCGCGTAACTGCGCAGCAGATCCACGCCGCGCTCCGGGGGATAGGTGGTGCGCAATGGCGCGTCGGCGGTGGGGAAGGGGCCGACGAAAAGCCAGCGGTAAGGCCGGAACAACGCGGACGACACCGTGCCCAGGTCGCCCGTGGCCGAATAGAACTTCATCTTGAAGGGGAAGGCTCCGGGCCGGCACGGCGACGGCACCACAGCGTGGATCCGCACGACGACAGTGTCTTCGTCGGGCGCCATGTTGGTCTCGAACGTGGCGCCCTCGCGCAGACGCAGCCCCGCGCCGCTGTACCAGCCGAAGCGCACCGCGCGCTGCGCGGGTACGCGCTTGACGAGCCGGATGTCGATGGGCACCGCGTCCCCTTCCAACAGGCGCCCCTCGGGAAACTCCACGTAGGCGTCGACGGGCCGCTCGACATAGACCGTTCGGAAGTAGTTGGCGCGCGTGCGCACGCCCCCGGACCCGGAAACAACGAGTGCGGCCGTGACGGGTGCGAGCGCACCCGTGCGCTCGGCGCGCAGCGACACGAAGGACGAGACGACCAGCGGCTCCCCGCCGGGCACCAGGGTCACGGCGCGGTCGGGGGTCACCAGCGTGTCCACTTCCTGGTTGGTCAGTGCCTCGGCCGCCTCGACGCGCACCGGCTTGGCGCGCGCCGAAAGCGTCCACTTGATCTCGATGGGCTCGCCCACCACCGCGCGCTCGTCGAGCAGGGTGGCGGCGATCTCCAGCCCGCCCTCCTTCCGGGCCAGGCGAAACGCCTCGGTCTCGGCCCGCCGGGCCACGAAGGCGGCGTCGTCGAGCACGCGCGCGAAGGCGGCGCGCACGTCCACGCCGGAAAGCTCGTAGGCGTCCTGCTCGCTGAAGAGATCGGCGTGGTCGAGGGGCTCGCGCAGGAGGGATATGGCGCGGAAGAGGTCGCGCACGGCCGCGCGCATGTGCTCGGGGTCGGCGCCGGGCGCGCGCGAACCGGCGGAGACCACGAGCGCGAGCGTTGCTACGGCCGTCTCGAGGCGCACGATCTCGCGGTCCGGCAGCGGGCGCTTGGCCAGGGCCAGCGCGTGGAGGATCACCAGGGCGTCGGCGCCGTCGTGGAGGTCCGGCGAGGTGCTTTCGCGCAGGCGGCACGCGAGGTAGCGCGAGGGCACGGAGGGGGTGGCGGTGTTGGGCATGCTGTCGATCTCGGCGACCGCACGCGCGCGCGCCGCCGCCGCTTCGTCGGCGAAGCCCGACGCCTCGAGCACCCGGACGAGCAGCAGCGAGCGCAGGAGCGCGCTCGCGCCCAGGCGGGCGGCGGGATCCGCGCCCTCCGCCGCCGGGGGGCGCAGCACGTAGAACGACGGCGATTCGGGATAGCGCGGCGCGTCCTTGAGCAGATAGCCGTGAATCACGCCCGCCGCATGGTTGTCGCCGACTTTGCCGGGGAAGAGCAGCGGCAGCGCCGAGAGCGCGTCGTAGGCAAAAACAGTCGTGCGCTCCTGCACGCGCACGGGAAAGAAGAACCCCGCGCCCGGCTCGAAGCACGTCGCCACCACGCGGTCGGCGATGGTGCGCGCACCTTCGTACCAGTAGAGCGCGCGGACCGGCCGGCGCAGCTCCTCGTAGATGCGCGCGAGGCGCATCATATCGAGCGCGAGGGCGGCGTTGTAACCCGGCGCCTCCACTTCTACGTGCGCCTCGTGGATCGCGCGCGCCGACGACTCGAGCAGCAGGTTGCCGTCGCGGTCGCGCGTGCTGAAGAGGTAGTTGTAGTAGCGGCCGATGGCGGCGGCGGACTGGCTGAGGAAGGCCGGATCGTCCTGCCAGCGCGCGGCGTCGAGGGCCATGGTGGCCAGAACCGGGTGCTCGGCGTAGAAGCGGTGCGTGCCGGTGAAGGTGAGGGAGCCGTCGCTCCCCTGCGTGCGGAAGAGCGCCCTCAAATCGTTGATGATCGCGTCGGCCAGGACGCGATCCGCGCAGTCGCCCGGGGCGGCGGCGCCGGCGGCCCGACCGGGGGCGGCCCACCAGAGCGAGGCGCCGAGCGCGAGGGCGCCAGCCAGGGTGCGGGCATGGGTGTGATTTCTAATGTCCATTGGCGATTGAAGATAGGGGTTCCGCTCCGGAAGTAGCAAATAGCGAACCCAAAGCCGGGACGCCGCTTTTTTCGTTGACGCGGCGCCCCCCCTGGGCTAGGCTCCGGCTAAGCAACCCATTGGCATTGCGATGGATAAGCCGCCGCGGGGCGGCGGAGCCGCACCGGTCCATGGGGGACGGCGCGGCGCTTTTCTTGGGGCGGGAGGAGCCCGTGTCGCGCCGCGTCGCGATCGTCGCAGCAAAACGAACGCCGATCGGCAAGTTCCTGGGAGCATTCGCCGATACGCCGGCGGTGGAGTTGGGCGTGCGCGCGGCCCGCGCCGTGCTCGAGGAGAGCGGTGTTGCCCCCGGTGACGTCGACGACGTCGTGTTCGGCCACGCGCGACAGGCCGGCTGCGGGCCCAACCCGGGGCGCCAGGTGTCGGTGCGCGCGGGCATTCCCGAGGAACGGCCGGCGCAGACCATGAACGCCGCGTGCGGCTCGGGGTTGAAGAGCATCGCCATGGCCGCCGATGCAATCCGGCTCGGAGAGGCGGAGTGCGTGCTCGCCGGCGGGATGGAGAACATGACCCGCGTGCCGTTCCTGCTAGACGGGGCGCGCCGGGGATACCGGCTGGGGCATGCGCCTCTCGTGGACGGCATGTACCGCGATGGTTTCCACTGTCCGCTCGCGGACATGGTGATGGGGGAGACCGCCGAGGTGCTGGCCGCGGCCTATGCGGTCGGGCGCGAGGAGCAGGATCGCTTCGCGCTGACCAGTCAGGAGCGCACCGCGGCGGCGATCGGCGCCGGCACCTTTACCGCCGAGATCGCGCCGGTGCGCACGCGCGACCGCAAGGGGCGCGAGGTCCTGGTCGCGGCGGACGAGCACCCGAGGCCGGGCGTGACGATGGAGGCGCTGGCCGCGCTCCCGCCTGTGTTCGAGAAGAGCGGCACCATCACCGCGGGCAACGCGTCGGGCATCACCGACGCCGCGGCGGCGGTGCTGGTCGTCTCCGAGGAGCGGGCGCGCGCGCTCGGGATCGAGCCGCTGGCGTGGGTGCGCGACTTCGCCGCGGTGGGGGTGGATCCCGTGCGCATGGGCATCGGCCCCGTCCCCGCGACGCGCCGGATCCTGGAGCGCAACGGCCTCACCATCGACAACATCCCCGTGGTGGAGCTCAACGAAGCGTTTGCCGCGCAGGTGCTCGCCTGCCAGCGGGATCTCGGCTTCGACGCTTCCCGCGTCAACCCCAACGGGGGCGCGATCAGCCTGGGGCACCCGATCGGCTGCACGGGGACGCGTATCGTCGTGACGCTGCTGCACGAGATGGTCCGTCGCGGCCACAAGCGGGGGCTGGCGACGCTGTGCGTGAGCGGCGGCCTGGGGATGGCGATGCTGTTCGAGCGCGATTAACACACTTCGGGCCCGGACGAAGGAGCCCGAGCGAGGGAGCGCGGAACGATGAAGAAGTTCGACGGTATGGATTTGATGCTCGTGGATACGCGGCTCTCCGACGAGGAGCGGATGGTGCGCGACACGGTGCGCGCTTTCGTCGAGGAGGAGGCGCTCGCCAAGTTCATGGAGCAGTACGAGCGCGGCACGTTTCCTTCCGAGCTCATCGCCCCCATGGCGTCTCTGGGGATCTTCGGCGCCACCATAGAGGGCTACGGCTGCGCGGGGGTCAACAACGTCGCCTATGGGCTGATGATGCAGGAGCTCGAGCGCGGCGACTCGGGTCTGCGCAGCTTCGCCTCGGTACAGTCGGGGCTGGTGATGTATCCCATTCACGATTTCGGGAGCGAGGCGCAGCGCGACAAGT
>JAOTVO010000268.1 GCA_029863355.1 Candidatus Krumholzibacteriia bacterium | reverse complement strand
CCCGGTGAAGATCGAGGCGTCGGGCACCGGTGTCCCGGTGCGCCAGCTGTCCCGCTACGGGGGCGACTGGCTCGATTGGCGACCCGACGGAAAATCGCTCTCTTGGGTCCTCGGCCCGGCATTCTACCACCAGACGCTGGCCGACGCGTACGCGAAGCCCGACACGGCGGCGCTGCAGGATACCGTCGATGAGGGCTGGGTGCGGGAGAACGCGAAGGTACCGGCGACCATTACGGAGATCGTGCTGCGGCAGGCGCGCGCGCGGCCGTCGGGGACGGTGATCCTGCGAGGCGCCCGTATCGTCACGATGCGCGGTGACGAAGTGCTCGCCAACGGCGAGGTCGTGGTCGAGGGCGACCGCATCACCGCCGTCCGTCCGGCGGGCGGCGCCGTGCCGACAGGCGCCCGGGTGGTCGACGTGTCCGGCAGGACGATCATCCCGGGATTGGTGGACGTGCACGCCCACATGGGCTACGGCGCGCTCGATGTCTCGCCGCAGCGGTACTGGCCCTACTACGCGAACCTCGCCTATGGCGTCACGACTACGCATGACCCCTCGGCGTCCACCCAGGCCGTGTTCGCGCAGTCGGAGATGGTCGAGGCGGGACTGATGCTCGGGCCCCGGGTGTACTCGACGGGCTTCATTCTGTACGGGGCGGAGAACGACAACAAGGCTTCCGTGGAGAGCTACGACGAAGCGGTGGCGCACCTGCGCCGCCACAAGGCGGTCGGCGCGTTTTCGGTGAAGAGCTACAACCAGCTGCGGCGCGACGCGCGGCAGTGGGTGATCGCCGCCGCCCGGGCGGAGTCGCTGCTCGTCGTCCCCGAGGGCGGGTCGATGTGGCAGCAGAACATGACGATGGTGCTGGACGGCCACACCGGGATCGAGCATGCCATCCCGCTCGCGCCGCTGTACCGCGATGCCCTCACGCTGCTCGGGCGCAGTCGGACCGGGTACACACCGACGCTGATCGTGGGCTACGGTGGCGTGTGGGGCGAAAACTACTGGTACCAGCACTTCAACGTCTGGGAGAATGCGCGGCTGCGGCAGTTCGTGCCCGATGGGCAGCTCGACGCGCGCTCCCGGCGCCGCCTGCTCGTGCCGGAGGACGACTTCTATCATCTCGCGCTGGCACGGGCCGCCAGCGCCGTGCGGGAGGCTGGCGGCGCGGTGCAGCTGGGTGCCCACGGCCAGCTGCAGGGCCTCGGTGCGCACTGGGAACTGTGGATGCTCGAGCAGGGGGGGATGACGCCCCTGCAAGCGCTGCGCGCGGCGACCCTTGCCGGCGCCGAGTACCTCGGCCTGGCCCACGAACTCGGCTCGCTCGAGTCCGGCAAGCTGGCCGACCTCGTGGTGCTCGAGGGCGACCCGCTGACCGACCTGCGGCAGTCGGAGCGCATCCAGTTCGTGATGAAGAACGGGGTGCTCTACGACCACGATCTCAACGAGGTGTGGCCGGTCGCACGGACGGTCGCGCCGCTGCGCGGCAACTGAATGCGTCCGGTGACTGACGGTCAGCCGCCCGCAGCGTTCAGGATCGTGATCTTCTGCCAGATCTTGCCCGACACGCCCGTCGTGAGGTCCTCGATTTCGGTCACGGCGCCGAGCACCACGGGATCCTGCAGGTACTGGGCGTAGAGCGCGGCCGTCTTGCCGGTGAGGGAAAGCAGTTCGGAGCAGTAGTCGAGGTAGCGTACCAGCTCGCCGCGGCGCAACGTCCGCCGGGGCGAAGAGGTGGTGTCGGGCAAGCGTCCCTCGACCGATTCGGGGTCTTTGGTGAGCTGATGCATGTCCACGATGTGCGCGAGACTGCGCAACTCGTGGAGCGCGGCCAACGTGCGACGCCGCTTGAGCCGTGCCTCGAGGGTCCCAAGGAACCAGATTGCGATCCCCACGAAGACCACGTCGTTCACGCCCGATTCGAGTGTCTGCACCAGGTCGGTGACCGTCTCGATGCGGGTGGCCACGCGGAGCGAGGCCACCAAGGTCACCACGCCCGCGAACAACAAGATCACGAGCAACGCGACGGCGGCGCGGAGGGCGAGATGTGGGCGTCGCAGCGCCGGCGCGCGGGTCAGGGCCGCCTCGGTGCTGCTAGCGAGCTGGGTCGCGACGCCGCGCAGGCCGGCCGCCGGGAATCGCTCCGCGATGCGGCGCTCGAGCGCCTGGACTGTTTCGAGGATCCGCGGGCCGTCCAGCTCGCGGAAGCTGCTCACGCCCCGGGAACCACGGCCGCCAGCGCAGCGAGCAGCTCGGGGAGCTCGTAGGGTTTGCGCACCACCGGCCGGCCGGTCGCGCGCAGAAAGTCGGCCGATCCCGCGCGCGTGTCGTCCCCGGTGACGAACACGATCCGGCGCGCGAGGTCGGGCCACTGCGTGCGGATTCGCTCCCAGGTTTCGCGTCCGCCCATCTGTGGCATCTGCAGGTCCAGCACCAGGGCGTCGGGGTGTTCGCGCGCGAGGAGGGCGAGTGCGTCCGCACCGTTGCGCGCCGCGCTGACGGCGTAGCCTTCCCGTGCGAGCAGGCGGCGCAAGGCGTGCCGGTTCGCGTCGTCGTCTTCGACGACGAGCACCCGGGTTCCGGGCCGTGGTGCGGCGGGCGCCCGTCCCGGCGGCGAGGCCAGCAGCGTGGACGGGATCAGCGTCACGTGCAGCTCGGCCGCGCCGCCAGGACCGGTCTCGAGCCGTACGCCCGCGCCGCATGTCTCGGCCACCCGCTGTGCCAACGCCAGCTCCACGTGCCCGAGAAACTCGGGGTCGGCTGGCCGGAAGTAGTGCAGCTCGTGCTCGGCGTGTCCCGGGGGAAGGGGCGGGCCGCTGTCGGTCTGCGTGAGCAGGACGCTGGCGCCGATCTGGCGAGCGTGGAGCCGGACGTGGCGCGGTGGGGGTGCCTCGCGGAGCCGGGCCTCGGCGAACGCGAGGAGGCGCCCGAGCAACGTCTCCAGGTCCTCCGGAGAGCCGACGATCAACGGCAGTCCGGGTGCGAGGTCGGCGACGATCTCGATTCCCAGTTCCGCCAGCTCCTCCCCGCGTCGCCCGCGGAGGGCATCGACGGCCGCACCCAGATGCACGGCCCCCTCGCCAGCGCGCGACGGACGCACCAGATAGGTGAGGTCGCGCACCAGGGCCGCGGCGCGGCGTGCCTCCGCCGCCACCTGCGTCACCGCGTCGTCGTCGGTCTCGGGAGGCGCCCGCTCGCTCAACGTCGCCAGGGCCAGGATGGCGTTGAGCCGGTTGTTGAGTTCGTTCACGACATCCGCGATGCCCGTCTCGTAGACCGTCAAGGGCCGGGCGGGCTCGCCGGACGGGGAGGGGCGGTGGGTCGGGCTCACACCGCCATTCTGCGAGCCGGCGCGGTGCCACGCAATAGCCGGAATTCCCCATCCGTTCTTCGGTGGACGCCGCCCCGCGGCGTCCCTAGGTTCGGGCCATGCCCCCCACGCCCCGACGGCCCTCCGTGGCCGAGATGCAGGCGGCCTATCTGCGCGGGGACGCGAGCTATGACGGGGTGTTCTTCCTCGGCGTCCGCACGACCGGCATCTTCTGCCGCCCGTCCTGCCGGGCGCGGAAGCCCTTGCCGCGCAACGTCGCCTATTTCGGCTCGGTCCGTGAAGCCCTCTTCGCCGGGTTTCGCCCCTGCAAGCGGTGCCGCCCGCTGGAGGTTCCTGGGGCGCACCCGGCATGGGCGGCCGAGTTGATCACCCGGCTCGAGCGCGAGCCGGAGCGGCGCATCCGCGATCGGGACCTGCGAGCGGCCGGCGTCGAGCCGGCGCGGGCGCGGCGCTACTTCGTGCAACGCTACGGCATGACCTTCCACGCTTTTGCGCGCGGCGTCCAGCTCCGGCGTGCCTTTCAACAGCTCCGCCACGGCGCCGATCTCGACGAGGTGGCCATGAGTCACGGATTCGAATCGCACAGCGGCTTTCGCGCCGCCTTCACGCGCTTGCTCGGCCACCCG
>JAOTVO010000267.1 GCA_029863355.1 Candidatus Krumholzibacteriia bacterium | reverse complement strand
CGCCGGCACCAGGCCGTCGCGGATCGGATCCGCGAGGTTCTCGTCCAGCGGATCCACGCAGGGCACCACGCCGCTGAAGTCGCCGCCGAAGCGCGCCACGTCGAGCACCTGGTTCAAGACGGAGGTGAAGCTCGGCAGCCCGCCCGGAAAGGGATTCTGGAAGGGAAAGTCCGTGAGCACGCTGTCCGGCGCGTCGCGCAGCAGCGCCAGGCGCGGATCGAGCGGATCGATGCGTCCGGCGTAGCCCGCCGGGATGGTCGCGTCGCCCGCGTAGTAGCGCACGGTGTCGGGATCCACGCGGCCGAAGACATCGCGAAAGCTGGTGGCGGGCACGCGGCCGCGAAACGGGTTGGCGCGATCCCGGTCGAGGGCGATGGCCCGGACGAAGTTGCGCGGCAGCCAGGGTCCGAGCATCTGGGTGCTGGCGGCGGCGCTGCTCGCCGGGCCGGCGAAGGCCTTGTAGGCGAACGCGTGGTCGAGCACGTGGGCCGTGTAGTAGCGACCCGGGTCGTCGTCGGTGCCGATCGTGTTGTCGTGTCCGGCCAGACGGAAGAAGGAGTCGAAGCCGGGCATGCCCTCGCGCTCGCCGGGAACACAGCGCGGGTTCGGATTGCCGTCGAGATCGGTGGCGTCGGGATTCTCGAAGCGGCAGTCGGGCGCGAGCGGCGCGGGCTTCTTGTTCGCGACGCGCGGATGCGTGAAGTCGCCGTAGCGATCGACCGCGGGCTGCGTGCCGCCGTACTCCGAGTCCACCGCGTCGCGCAGGCGACGCGGCAGGCGATCGGAGAAGTCGCCATAGGTGTCGACGCTTCCGAAGACACCGAAACCTCGCGAGTAGATCGCGTCGTAACGCCCCTCGACGCGCACGAAGGCCTGCATCCGATCCACGGGACCGATGCCCTCGGGCAGCACGTCGAGCTCGAACTCGAGGTTGAGCACGTTGTACCACTGGGCGAGGTCGAGCTCCTCCGAGAATCCCGAGTTCAGGGCGCGCAGCTGCGTCTCGGCGAAGCCGTGCATGCGCACGCGACCCTGGGCGAGATCCACGGCCCGCACGCCGTGGGCCGCGCCGAGCACTCCGGCGACGCCAGCGAGCAGCGCGGCCAGCGACGTGGCGCAGCTGCGCCCGATTGGGCGCGCCCCCACGAGCCCATTCCCCCGTCTCACCGGGCCTTTATAACCTCGCGCCCCGCCGGGCGCCACGCATTTCACGCCCGCCGCGGGTCGGACGCTGCCGCGCGCATGGAGCGTGCTGCACCGCAAACGCGGCGCTAGGCGTCCGCGTCCGGTGCGCCGGGCGGGATCTGGCTCGCGCGGCTCTGCTTCCCGGCCGTCTTCTTGCGCGGGGTCTTCGCGGCGGCGCTCGGCTGCGCGGCCGCCTTGCGGGCGGCCTTCTTGCGCATCGTCTTCTTGCGCATCGTCTTCTTGCGCGTCGTCTTCTTCCGGGTCGTCTTCTTGCGCGCGGTCTTCTTTCCGGTCTTCTTGCGGCGGCCCGCCTTGCCGCGCCGGCCGCCGCCCTCGGCAGCCGCGTCCCCCTCCGCGCCCGCCCGGCGCCGCGGCGGAAACTCGAAGCCGTGCCGCCCATTCTCCTTGAGCACCAGCGTGGCCGAGAAGGGGCGCCCGAAGCGGGAGGTGAAATCGGTGAGCAGCTCGGTCTTGCCCTCGCGCAAGTAATACAGCGCCTCGTCGCGCGTGATCTCCCGCTTGCACACCGTGCGCGGCAGCACGAAGCCACAGCTCTGGAGCGCGCCGTCGGCCTTGCGCTGCCTGATCTCTTCCTTGCTGAGCTCCGCCTCCTTGAGCTTGCGCTCGCACACGAACTGGGTGGGCGACTCGACGATCGAACAGTCCTCGTCGAAGGGGCAGCGGCCGAGGGGCTCCGGGTCCACCTCGTACTCCGGCTGCTCGCTGGCGGCCTCCTCGTTCCAGCCCACCGAACGCACCACGAGCTTCCACTCGTCCCGATCGACCTCGATCACGCCGCGGTAGGTGCGCCCGTTGCGCGCCGTGAAGCCGTCGAGCTCAGCGGTCTTCCCGTCGCGCAGCAGCGCCCGCACCGTCTGCCGATCGAGATAGCGCCCGGAGGTGTCCTTCCAGAAGCGCATGGAGCAATCCTCGTCGCGCGGCGGCTCCTCCACGCAGCGGTAGAACCACGCCATCTCGATCACCGGCCGGCCGCACGACGGGCACGCGCCGAGCACGTCGTTCGCGTCGTAGAGCTCGTCGTAGCCGAACGACTTGGCGCGATCGACGATCTCGACGGTGTAGTCGGCGATCTCGGACATGAAATCCTGCTTGCTGCGCTTGCCGCGCTCCACCTGCAGCAGGTGGTACTCGAGCTCGCCGGTGAGCTCGGGCGAGGTGAGGCGATCGACGTGGATGCGCCGCAGCGTGTCGATCATGCGGATGCCCTTGACGGTCGGGCGCAGCGCCTTGCCGAGGCGCACCACGTAGCCCTTGGCGATCAGGTTCTCGATGATGTCGGCGCGCGTGGCGGGCGTGCCGATGCCCTTCTCGTGCAGCGCGGCGGCGAAGTCGTCGTCGTCGATCTGCTTGCCCGCGTTCTCCATGAGCGAGAGCAGGCGCGCCTCGCTGATGCGCGGCGGCGGCTTCGTCTCCTCCTCCTGGGTCTGCGCCTCGACGTTGCGCACGGCCACGCCGCTGGCCTCGTTGCGGCCCGTCACGAGCGCCGGCAGCGGCGTGCTCTCCTCTTCGCCATCGCCGGGCAGCACGGCGCGCCAGCCCGGCTCCACCAGCGTGCGCGCGCGCGTGCGGAAGGATTCGTTCGCGGCGACGCTGATGCGCTCGACGCGCTCCCACAGCGCCGGGGGATGGAAGGCGCCCAGGAAGCGGCGCACCACCACGTCGTAGAGGCGCTTGTCGTCTCCCGTGAGCGGCGCGCGCGGGAAGGTGCCCGTCGGAATGATCGCGAAGTGATCCGAGACGCCCGCGTCGTTGAAGATCCGGCTCTCGTTCTCGAGGCCCGCGCGCTTCAGCTGGGCCGCGGCGCGCGCGTAGTCGGCGAAGGCCTCGTCCGCGCGCCGCGCCGCGCCGGCGAAGGCGTCGAGCGTCGCGCGCACGGTGGCCCGGTAGTCCTGCGGCAGGCAGCGCGAGTCGGTGCGCGGATAGGTGAGGATCTTGTGGCGCTCGTAGCAGCGCTGCGCCGCCGAGAGCGTGCGCCGCGCCGACCAGCTGAAGCGGCGGTTCGCCTCGCGCTGCAGGCTGGTGAGGTCGAACAGCGGCGGCGCGGACTCGCGCGAGGGCTTGCGCGTCTCCTCCGCGCGACCGGCCTGCGCGCGCACCGCCGCGACGATGGCGGCAGCGCGCTGCGCGTCGAAGATGCGGTCGTCCTTCTGCTCCGGATCCTCGCTCGCCGCGAAGGCGGGGTCGAACCAGATCGCCTCGTAGCGGCTGCCGTCGTGCTCGAAGGCCGCGCTCACGCGCCAGTAGGGGCGCGGCTCGTGGGCCAGGACCTCGAACTCGCGGTCCACCAGCATGGCGAGCGTCGGCGTCTGCACGCGTCCCGCCGACCAGGCCGTCTTCTCCTTGCGGCTCTTCAGGCGCTTGGTGAGCGCCCGGGTCGCGTTCATGCCGATCAGCCAATCGGACTGGGCGCGGCACGCGGCGGCGTCGGCCAGCCCCTCGAGCGCCTCGCCCCGGTGCAGGTCGGCGAAGCCGTTGCGGATCGCATCGTCGGTCATCGACTGCAGCCAGAGCCGCTGGATCGGCTTGCGCGAGCCGAGATTCTCCACGATCTCGCGGAAGATGAGCTCGCCCTCGCGGCCGGCATCGCAGGCGTTGATCACGGTGTCGACGTCGTCGCGGGCCAGCAGCCGCTTGATGGTGCGGATGCGCTCGCTCTGGCGCGGCTTCGGCTTGTAGCGGAACGTCTCGGGAAGAATGGGCAGGACGTCGAGGGTCCAGCGCTTGTACTTCTCGTCCACCTCCTCGGGCGAGAGCAGCT
>JAOTVO010000266.1 GCA_029863355.1 Candidatus Krumholzibacteriia bacterium | reverse complement strand
TCACGTTGCTCTGGTTCCAGCCGAGGAGGTCCTCGGCCATGTGCGCCATGCCCTCCTCGAGCCACGTGATCTGGAAGTTCGACCCCTGCTGGAAGAGGCGGTGCGAGAAACTAATCAGGTGCTCGTACTCGTGGGCGGTCGTGCGGATGTTCTCGTCGGCGACCATCGCCGTGGGGAACGTGTTGCCCCACTGGGCCGGGGGGTCGGCGGCGAGGAGGTAGAAGATCTCGGCGTGGTTGGTCGTCCCCGCCAGCACACCACCCTGGCCCGCCGCGTAGAGGTCGATGGAGAGGAAGAAGCCGGCGATGAAGCCGGAGCTCGACGGCGGCGTGAGCCGGTTCACCACGGGCGTGACGAGGATGATGACCTTGCCGTTGCCGTCCACGTCGGATTCGGTGCCGAAGTGCGTCGCGTTGGAGGGGCGGATCTGCGCGTCGAAGACGTCGGCGATGTTCTTGAGATGCGCGTGCGTAAGGTTGCCGGCGGATAGCGTGTCCACGTCGGTGTAGATCAGGCAGAACGCGCCGGTGTAGCGCAGCTCGGCGGTCACCTGCTGGTAGCTCGACGGGAGCGCGGTGCTGCCCGTCGTGGTCTTGAGCACGTAGAACTGCCGCTCCTGCTGCGGGGCGGCGGCCGGCCGCGGCGCGAAGGCGGCGTCGGGGCGCACCTTCACGCGCGCGCCCAGGGCCTGTGCCTCCTCGTGGCGGTGGCGCTCGAAGGCTTCGCGGATCGTCATCGTGCCCGCCGCGGCCGCGGGGGCCGGCGCAGGCGAGGGAGCCACATCGGTGGTGGCAATGGAGTACGAGAAGATCTCGGTATATGGGCGCGCCGGATTGGTGGCGTGCGGAATCACCAGGTACGCCGCGCTGCCCGTCGGGTACGGCAGCGAAAGCGCGTTGGGGTCGCCGATGCCTCCATACACCCACACCTCCCCCACACCGCGCACGTTGTCGCTGATCGTGAGCGCGGGACCCACGCCCGCGGTGGGCTGTCCTTCCACCGTCACGCTCACCGGCCCGGTGATCGCGTTCTGGGATACCACCACGCGCAGCGTGTCGGTCTTCGCCGCGAAGGGCGTTGCCACCGCCGCGGGATTGGCGAAGCGCACCTGGTTCATCGACTCTGGCGTGAGGAAGTCCGCGCCCGCGATGACGAGCGTGTCTCCCGTCGAGACCGTCGACCGGTCGTAGCCGGTCACCGTGGGCACGGGCGGAGGCGGCTCCTCTTCGGGCTCGGTGGTTTTCTTTTCGCAGCCCGCCACGATGGCGGCGGCCGTGAGGGCGGCCAGGGTCAGCGCGGCCAGACGGGCCCAGCGGCGCGGGGTCTCTGGGTGGATCGGCGTCATGGTTTGCTCGCTCCTGTCCGGGGTCGGGCCGGCGGGGGGTGCGCGGCCCTTCGGCGTAACGTCAACGATGGCTTGGCTTCCGGTGGTCCCCACGTTAGCGAATCAACCGCCTGCGCGCAAGCCCGGAAGCGCCCCACGCGCCCGCGCCTGGGCACGGCTCTTGCACGGCCTCATTGGACACCATTTCCTTATCCGGCTGTCAGCAAACGAGATGAACAAGCCCGGCGTCCTCATCATCGAGTCGAGCGAATGGGATCGCGAGCAGATCCGCACCTGCCTACGCGATCTCTCGCGGGGCGTGCGTCTGGTGAACGCCGCCGACGCCGAGGCCGGCCGCGCCCGCGTCGACCTGGTCGTGGTCGGCTGCTCCGACGCCGTCTCGCTGGAGACGGCGCGCGCCACGCTCGAGCGCGTGCGCGAGCGCCACGCGCAGGCGCAGCTGATCCTCTGTGCGCCGCGCGACCTCCCCGACCTCGACGCCCGCGTGCTCGCGCTGCGCGCGCGCGCGTTCGTCCTCAAGCCCCTCGACGAGGCGCGCCTCGGCACCCTCCTCGACGAGACCCTCGCGCAGATCGAGCGCCGCCACCAGCGCGAGGCCTACGCGCGCAGCGCGCGTAAGATCGCGCGCAAGGGCCAGATCGTCGGAACCAGCGCCGCCCTTCGCTCCGTGATGACGCTCCTCGAGCGCGTGGCCAAGAGTGACAGCACCAGCGTGCTCCTCATGGGCGAAACCGGCGTGGGCAAGAGCCTCTTCGCTCAGTCCCTCCACGAGCTCGGCGCGCGCGCCGACGGACCGTTCATCGAGATCAACTGTGCGACCATCCCCCACGCACTCCTCGAGAGCGAGCTTTTCGGGTACGAGCCCGGCGCCTTCACCGACGCGCGCGCGCGCAAGATGGGCCTCATCGAGCTCGCCGACGGCGGCACGCTCTTCCTCGACGAGATCACCGAGGTCGACCTCGTCACCCAGGCCAAGCTCCTGCGAGTGCTCGACACCAAGCGCTTTCGCCGCCTGGGCGGCGACCGCGAGATCGCCGTCGAGGTGCGCGTGGTGGCCGCGACCAACCGCGACCTCAAGGAAGAGGTGCAAGCCGGCCGCTTCCGCGAAGACCTCTATTATCGATTGAACGTGGTGGAGATTCGCGTGCCCGCGCTGCGCGAGCGCCCCGAGGACATCGACGCCACCGCGGCGCACTACCTCGCGTACTTCCAGAAGAAGTTCCACAAACCCGCGATGAAGCTCTCCGACGAGGCTTGGGAACTGATCCGCGCCTACCCCTGGCCCGGCAACGTGCGCGAGCTCGTGAACGTGCTCGAGCGCGCCGCACTCCTCTGTAACGGCGACTTGATCGCGCCCGAACACCTCCCGATCGAGCCCGCCCGCCCCGAACGCGCCGCGCCCCGCGTGCTCGACATTCGCGAGCGCCCCGACGGCGAGCTCAAAGTAAACCTCCCCCCGCAGGGGGTCGCCCTCGACGCGCTCGAGCGCGCCGTGATCGTCGAGATCCTCGCACGCACCCGCGGCAACGTCTCGCGCGCCTCCGAGATGCTGGGTCTGAGCCGCGGCGCGCTCCGCAACCGCCTCAACCGCTACCGCATCGACCCCCACGCCTTCCACCGCCCACGCGTGCTGGTGGAACGCTAGGGCCCGCCAAAGCGCACACTTGTGAACGCGGCCCGCGCGCGCTAAGATCGCGCGAGGAGGTGCCCATGCCGGAGCCGTCCATCGTCGTCCGCGACGCCACCGCGGACGAAGCCGACTTCATCGTCGACTGCAACGTGGCCCTGGCCGAGGAGAGCGAGGGCAAGACGCTCGACCGCACCCTGCTGGCCGAAGGGGTGCGCAAGGGATTCGCACGGCCGGAGCTGGCGCGCTACTTCGTCGCGCAGTGCGACGGCCGGCGCGCGGGAATGACGATGCTCACCTACGAGCTCACGGACTGGCGCAACGGGGTCGTCTGGTGGCTGCAGAGCGTCTACGTGCTGCCGGCCTTCCGCCAGCGCGGTGTCTTCCGCGCCATCTACGCGCACATCGAGCGCCTGGCGCGCGAGGATCCGGAGGCGCGGGGGCTGCGCCTCTACGTGTTGAAGGACAACCACCGCGCGCTGCGCACCTACGAGGCCATGGGTATGTCGGCCTCGGGCTTCGAAGTGTACGAGCACAACTGGCCGTAACTTTTGCTGATTTCACCCGTACCGTTTCCCAGGAGCCCCTCATGATGCGAACCCGGTTTTCGCCCGCCTTCGCCCTCATCCTCGCGCTGGGCGCGCTCGGCCCCGCGCATGCGCAATCGCTCGACCTCGCCGTGAACGGCTACGGGATCGGCCTCGGTAACTCCAAGCGCATCACCGGCATCCGCCTCAACATCATCCCCGACGAGAAAGTCGAGGCCGTCAACGGCCTCAACGTCACGCTGTGGAAGCCCAACGGGAGCCCCGAGGCGGTGATCAACGGCGTCTCGGTGGGGCTGATCGGCTTCGACGCCTACAAGATGACGGGCCTGCAGGCCACGCTCATCGGCATGCGCGCGGACCGGCTGCGCGGCATCTCGGTGGCCGGCATCGGGATGGAGGGCGGCGACGTGGACGGGGTGATGGTGGCCGGGCTCGGCGCGGGCGCCAC
>JAOTVO010000265.1 GCA_029863355.1 Candidatus Krumholzibacteriia bacterium | reverse complement strand
ACTTCCACTGGTCGATCGACACCGAGATGCCCACGCTGGCCTCGGTGCTGGGCGCGCACGGGTACGTCACCCATGGCTACGTGAGCCACGTCACGCTTACGCCGAGCTACGGAATCGGCAACGATTTCCACCATTACGACTACTCCGTGCTCGATGTCGGCCACCCGCACGACGTGGCCACGGCCAAGCCGTTGACCGAACGCGCACTCGACGGCCTCGCCCGCGTGAAGGAGCCTTACTTCTTGTGGGTGCACTACTTCGACCCGCATTTCGAATACCTCTCCCACCCCGCTTTCGCCAAGTGGGGCGCGCGCGACATCGACCGCTACGACGGCGAGATAGCGCACACCGACTACTACATCGGCAAGCTGCTACGCGCGGTCGACGAGGATCACACGGTGATCGTGTTCACGGCGGATCACGGCGAGGAGTTCGGGGAGCACGCGGGAAAGTACCACTACACGTTGCACCAGGAAGTGATGCGCGTTCCGCTGGTGGTCAAGGCGCCCGGCCTGCCGCCGCGCGCCGAGCGCGGACCGGTGGAACAGGTGGATCTGATGCCGACCGTGCTCGCCCTCCTCGGCGTCGAGGCGTCGCCCGGCCTGCCGGGGCGCGACCTCTTCGCCCCGCCCGCGGCGAGCGCAGCGGGAGAATCCGCGCCGGTGTTCATCGAGAGGGATCGCCCGCCCCCGTGGCGGCAACAGGGCGTGATCGTGGGCGCGAGCAAGCTCTTCGTCGTGCAGGAGATCGACAGCTCGTCGATCCCTCCGGCCGGCCGGGGGACGGAAGTTCCCGTCGAAAACGTGCGCGCGGGAATCTACTTGTACGACCTGGCGGCGGATCCCGGCGAGCGCACGAACCTCTACTCCGAGTCCGATGCGAAGGCCATGGAGCTTCTGGGTGTGGTCGCGGAGCACTTCGCGACGCGCCGCTTCCAGGAGACCGCGGTCGATCTCGACCCCGAGCTGATCCAGAAGCTGCGAAGCTTGGGCTATCTCCGCTAACGTGAACCGAGGGAACGGAACATGAAATACAAGTTCTACACGACCGACGTCTTCACCGACCGTGCCTTCGGCGGCAACCCACTCGCCGTCTTTCCGCGCGCCGAAGGCTTGAGCGGCGAAGTGATGCAGAAGATCGCGCGCGAATTCAACCTGTCCGAGACGACGTTTGTGCTGCCGCCGGAAAAAAAGGAGCACACGCGCAAGCTGCGCATCTTCACGCCGCAGCGCGAACTGATCTTCGCCGGGCATCCGACGGTGGGCACGGCCTTCGTGCTGGCCAGGATCGGGGAGATTCCCCTCGCCGGTGAGCGGACGAACATCGTCTTCGAAGAGGGCGTCGGCCCCATTCCGGTGGAGATTCGCGCCCAGGGCGGCGAGCCGCCGTTCTGCACGCTCACCACCGCCGTGCTGCCCGAGGTCGGCCCCGCGCCGCCGCCGTCGGAGACGCTGGCGGCGATGCTCTCCGTGGACCCCCAGGAAATCAAGGACGACGCCGCCGACGAGCCCCAGGCGATCTCCCGCGGGCTGCCGTTCCTGTTCATCCCGCTCCAGAGCCTGGACGCGGTGCGGCGCTCGCGCCTGAACTGGGAGTGGTGGCAGCAGTGCCTGGCGTCCTTCTGGTCCCCCTACCCGTACGTCTTCTCGTACGAGACCGAGCACACGGATACGCACATCCACGCGCGCATGTTCGGGGCCGCCGTCGGTATCGAAGAGGATCCAGCCACGGGCGCGGCGGCCAGCGCGCTGGCCGGCTACCTGGGACTGCGCGACAAAACGCCGGACGGCACGTTGCGCTGGACCATCGAGCAGGGCATCGAGATGGGGCGACCGAGCCGCATCGAGGTGGCGTGCGACAAGAGGGCCGGCAAGATCGCCGCGGTCCGCGTCGGCGGCCACTCCGTCATGATGAGCGAGGGGCAAATGGAGATTCCCGGCTGAGATTTGGCCCGTGTGATCAGACGTCTTCTTCGGAGGTTTTCATCGTGAGTACTCGACACGTGGCCCTCGTATGCGTTGCGATGTGCGTCGCGCTCATCGTGATGGGAGCGACACCGCTTCTCGCCCAGACCGAGCCGACGCAACTGGAAAGACTCCAGGCGGACCTAAAGCGCTCGTATTTCCGCGTCGGCGTGCTATTTCAGGCGGTGACGGACCTGCAGGCGGAGCGCACCATGACGGGTAAGAACGGCGTAACCGTGGCCAACGCGCGGCTCGCGGTGGGTGGGGAACTGGACGACGGCTACAGTTACTTCGTTCAGGCCAACTTCATCCGGGCCACGTCCCTGCTCGACGGCTGGTTCCGCTGGGGTTTTTCGAATTCCACGGGCGTATCGATCGGCGCGATGAAGGCGCCCTTCAGCGGCGAGTTCCTCACCGCTGCTTCTGGCATCGATTTCGTGAATCGCTCGCTGGTGGCGAGCATTCTCGCACCCGGCCGTCAGATCGGCGTGCAGCTGGACGGCTCGCGAAGCGATCGCGCGGTGCGCTGGGCCGTGGGCATGTTCAACGGCAATGGCATTTCCGCGAATGTCAACAATGGCGGCTTCATGGTCGTGGGGCGCCTGACGGTCGAGCCGAAGCAGTCCTCGGCCAGCAACTCCGTGACCGTAGGACTGAACGCGGCGTACGCCGACGGCGGCGTGCTGACCATCAGCGGCATCGGGGGGACCAGCATTGTCTCGGATTTCAGCGGCACCCGCGGTATTTTCGGCGCCGACGTGCGCGTGGCGAGGGCGAAATGGCTCCTCGCGGCTGAGATCGGCGCAGCACAGCTGGATCCCGAGGTACGCAGTCTGGTGGTTCCCTTGGGCGGCCATTTGACGGGCGGGTTCATGCTCTCCCGTCGCATGCAACTGCTCGCGCGCTGGGATCATCTGACCACAGACGCCGCGGTAGAGGACGATACGGCGGACTGGCTGATCGCCGGCTTCAACATCTGGCCCAACGGCGCCACCGAGTGGCAGTTCAACTACGTCGTCGACGCCGACAATCCGGAGCCGAAACACCACCAGCTGCTCGTCAACGTGCAGGTCGCGTTCTGACGGTGACCCGCGCGGCGCGGCTACGTCGCCGTGTCGTGCTGTCGGACGGGGAGAGTGATGGTCATCGTCGTGCCCTTTCCCGCTTCGCTCCTGGCTTCGATGCGCGCCCCGTGCTTGCGCACGATGCTGTAGGTGATGGAGAGGCCGAGGCCGGTCCCCACGCCGACACCTTTGGTCGTGAAGCCGGGGTCGAAGATCTGGGTCAGGTTTCCCTCCGGTATGCCCTTTCCCGTGTCCTCGATCTCTACCACCACGTGATCTTGTTCTCGCCGCGTGCGCACGGTGATGCGTCCTTCGCCGTCGATCGCGTGCACGGAGTTTGAGAGCACGTTCATGAACACCTGATTGAGCTGATTGGGGTAGCACTGAATCCGGGGCAGGTCGCCGTATTGCTTGACGATCTCGATGCCCCGCTTCGTCTCGTGGTGCAGCAGCGTGAGCGTGCTGTCGAGCCCCTCGTGGACGTCCGCCTCCTGGAAATCGCTCTCGTCGAGGCGCGCGAAATTCTTGAGGCTCTGCACGATGTCGGTGATGCGCCCGCTCGCCGTTGAGGTGATCTCGTTGTTGCTCTTCAGCACGTCCAGCGCCGTGCAAAAGCGCTGATTGCAGCGCAGCGACTCCACGTCGGTCGCCTCTTCTAGCACGCGCGCGACGATTTCTATGGACCGCCGCGACGTGTCGGCAGCGCTCCCCATTGCGCCGACGGGGTTGTTGATCTCGTGGGCCACGCCCGCCACCAGGTTGCCCAGCGAGGCCATCTTCTCGGATAGCACCAGCTGTTGCTGCGTGTCGCGCAGCTGGCGCATCGCCTCCTCGAGGTCGCGATTCTTCTGCCCCAGCTCGTCGTTGGCGGCGCGCAGCTCCGATTGCTGGCGCTCGATGCGGCCGCGGGCCTCGCGCAGCGACGCGGTCATGCGGTTGAACGAGTCCGCGAGAATCCCGATCTCGTCTCCTCCCTGCGACGCC
>JAOTVO010000264.1 GCA_029863355.1 Candidatus Krumholzibacteriia bacterium | reverse complement strand
CGTCGAGCCGGTGACGTTCTACCGGTTCGTGCGGCTGTTCGGCTTCGGCACCCCTACCGGTGTGGACTTGCTCGCCGAGTCGCCGGGCGCGGTTCCGGAGGTCAAGGATTGGTCGCTGCGAACCAAGAGCACGATGGCCTTCGGGCAGGAGGTTGCCGTCACGCCCTTGCAGATGCTCGCCGCGGTGGCGGCCGTCGCCAACGACGGCGTGCTCGTGATGCCGCGGCTGGTGGCCGGCGTCGCGGACGGCCGCACGATGGAGCGCTTCGAACCGGTCGATGTCCGGCGCGTCGTCTCCCCGGAGACAGCTCACACGCTGCGGCGCTTCTGCCGCGGCGTTGTCGGGGAGGGGACGGGTGCGGCGGCGAGAGTCGACGGCCTGGCCGTTTCCGGCAAGACGGGAACGGCGCAGAAGGCGGCACCGAGCGGCGGCTACACGGCGGGGCGGTACGTCTCGAGCTTCATCGGATACGCGCCCGACGACGCCCCGCGGGTCGCTTGCCTGGTGCTCATCGACGAGCCGCGCCCCTCCGCCCGGTTCGGCGGCGACTCGGCCGCTCCCGTGTTCGCCCGTGTCATCAAGGGCCTCATAAACGCCACCACCTGGTTCGACGGCGCGCTCGAGACCCGCGCCATCGTCCTCGAGCGCCCCTCGGCCCGGCTCCGATCGACGCCCAACTTCCTGCGCATGGAGCGCGGGGCCGCGCTGGAGCACGCTCGGAGCATCGGCGCCAACGTGCTGTGCCGCGGCGACGCGGGCCGCGTGGTCGCGCAGGAGCCGGTTCCGGGGTCGGCGGTGGAGGTCGACGGCGTGATTCGGCTCTACGTCGCCGACCTCGAACACGAGCCCGTGCGGCAGGCGGCGCCCGACCTCCGCGGCCTGGCCATGCGCGAGGCGAAGCGGCGCGCCGTCTCCCACGGTCTGCGCGTGGCGCTGCGGGGGGGCGGGGTGGTGCGCGCGCAGTCGCCGGCACCCGGCGCGCGCATCCAACACGATGAAGTAATTCTGTTCGGCGATGCCGCCGAGGCGCTCGGCGGGGGGGCGCGATGACGGCGCCGTCGGCGCCGGCGCGCAGAAGGGGTGATTGCGTGCTCCTGTCGCAATTGACGGAGAACTTGCAGACGGCGAGCTGCGCCGGGAGCGACGTCGAGATCGGCGGGCTCGCCTTCGACTCGCGCGCCGTCGCGCCGGGCGACCTCTTCTTCGCGCTGCGCGGCACCGCCGTCGACGGCCACCGCTTCGTGCGCGACGCCGTCGCGGCCGGCGCCGCGGCGGTCGTGGTGGAGGAGGCGGTCGCCGGGCTCGAAGTACCCACCGTCGTCGTGCGCGACACGGCGAAAGCGCTGGCCGGCGCCGCCGCGCGCTGGCACGGCGAGCCCGCCAACCGCCTGGTGCTGTGCGGAATCACCGGCACCAACGGCAAATCGTCGACGGCCCACATGCTGCGCGCCATGCTGGACGCGTCGGCCCTGGGCAAGGCAGGGATCATAGGTACGCTCGGCCACGGCACCGACGCGCTGGTGCGCACCGCGCACACGACGCCGGACGCGGTGACGCTCCACCGCTTGTTCCGCGCCATGGCCGACGACGGGTGTTACGGGGTGGTCATGGAGGTCAGTTCTCATGCGGTGCGGCAACATCGAGTATGGGGATTGGACTTCGAGGTTGGGATACTCACGAATGTCACCCATGACCACCTCGACTTTCATCGCAGCCTGGAGGCGTACCGCGACGCGAAGGCCGATTTCTGCCGCGCGCTCGCGGACCCCGGGCGGCGCAAGCCCCAGGGCACGCTGGTCTACTGGCGCGACGACCCCGTCGCGCGCGAGATCGGGGAGTCGCTCGCGGGCAAGAAGGTGTCGGTGGGGACGACGCCGGCCGCCGACGTCCACACCAGCGCCGTAGAGAGCACGCTCTCGGGCACGCGCTTCACGCTGCACCTGCGTTCGGGCGGCGAGGTGGCCGTGGCCATGAAGCTCCTGGGGTCGTTCGTGGCCGTGAACGCGGCGCTGGCGGCCGCCGCCGCGGAAGCGCTCGGCGTGGAAGCCGGCGCGATCGCGGCCGCGCTGGCGTCGCTGGAGCGCGTTCCCGGTCGCTTCGAGGCACTGGGCGGGGACCCGCGCCCGACCGTGGTGGTCGACTACGCGCACACCCCGGACGCGGTGGAGCAGGTGCTGGCCACGTGCCGCGGGCTCGGCGCGCGGCGGCTCCTCGTCGTCTTCGGCTGCGGCGGAAACCGCGACCGCACCAAGCGTCCCCTCATGGGCCGCGTGGCGGCCGCGATGAGCGACGCCTGCTTCGTGACCACGGACAACCCGCGCCGCGAGCCCGTGCAGAGGATCGTCGCCGACATCCTCGCGGGCGTCGCCGATCCCTCGCGCGTGCGCGTGGAGCTGGACCGCTCCCGCGCCATTCGCGAGGCGATCGCGGCGGCCCGTCGCGGAGACGTGGTGGTACTGCTCGGCAAGGGGCACGAGGACTACCAGATCATCGGTGAAGAGAAGCTCCCCTTCAGCGACCGGCGGGAAGCGGAAGGAGCGCTGCAGGCGTGGAGTGCGCGGTGAACGTGCGGACGCTGGCCTGGATCGAAACGGCGCTCTCGACGAGCGAGGGCCTGCTGGCGCGCGCACGCCTGGCCGGACGCGCGGAGGGCGCGTGGCGCGGCGCGGCCATCGATTCGCGCGGGGACTGCGCCGGGCGATTGTTCTTCGCGCTCTCTGGGGGCCGCACCGACGGCCACCGCTTCGTGCGCGACGCCTACGCGGCGGGGGCGGCGGCAGCGGTAATCGACCAGGCTCCGCTCTCGGAGGCGCTCGCGCGCGAGGGCGTGGCACACTTCGTCGTCTCCGACGCGCGCGCGGCGCTGACGGCACTGGCAAGCGCGTGGCGCGAGCACCTCGACGTGCGCGTCGTCGCCATCACGGGCAGCGGCGGCAAGACCACGACCAAGGAGCTCATACGCGCCGCCATGCGCACGCGCTACCGCGTGCACACCAGCGCGGGGAACTACAACAGCACCATCGGCGTTCCCCTGACCCTGCTGGACGCCGAGGAGGACAGCGAGTACCTCGTGTGCGAGCTGGGCGCCAACCAGACCGGTGAAATCGCGCAACTTTCCGCCCTGGTGAAGCCGGATACCGGCGTGATCACCAATATCGGCGACGCGCACGTCGGCTGCTTCGGCTCGCGCGACGCGATCGCAGCGGCCAAGGGGGAACTGCTCGACGCCCTGCCGGCGGAGGCGAGCGCCGTTCTACCACGGGACGATACCTACTTCCCGGCGCTGCACGCGCGCGCGCGCGCGCGCGTGACGAGCTTCGGGCTGGCGGCGGAGTCCGACGTGCGCCTGAGCGACGTACGCGTGCTCGAGCACGGCACCGAGTTCCGGGTGGCCGGGGTGGCTTTCACGCTGCGCTCCTTCGGCGTGTACAACGCACTCAACGCGTGCGCGGCGGCGGCGGCGGCCGACGCGTGCGGCGTGCCCATCGAGGCGACGCGCGACGCGCTGGCCGAGCTGAGCCCGATGGCCGGCCGCGGGCGCGTGCACGAAGCCGGGGGCGTCCTGGTCGTCGACGAGTCCTACAACGCCAGCCCGGCCAGCACCCGGCTGTCGTTGTCCATGCTGGCGGGGCTGAAGGCCGAGCGCCGCTACGCGGTGCTGGGCGACATGCGCGAGCTCGGCGACTACACGCGCGCCGGGCACGAGGAAGTGGGGCGCCACGTGGCCTCGCTCCGCATCGACAAGGTCTTCTGGAAGGGGGAGGAGGCGGGCGCGGTGGCCGCCGGCCTGGCCGCCGCAGGGGGAGGCGCCGCGCTCGAGCGCTTCGAGGACGCCGCCGCGCTGCTCTCGGCGGTCCTCTCCATTATTCGCCCCGGCGACGCCGTGCTCGTGAAGGGTTCGCGAGCGATCGAACTGGACCGGCTCGTGGAAGGAATCGTCGCCGCGCGGGCGAGCGACTGAGGACACGCGATGCTCTACCACCTGCTCTATCCGCTGCACGAGCACTTCTCGGCTCTCAACG
>JAOTVO010000023.1 GCA_029863355.1 Candidatus Krumholzibacteriia bacterium | reverse complement strand
GGCCGGACCCCATCGTGCAGGAGCGCGTCTTCCGGATTCCGCTCTGGCTGCCGGCGTTCGCCGCCGAGGACCCCGGCGTCGTGGGCCAGACGCAGCGCCTGGACCAGGTGGTGTTCACCGATCTCGATTTCAGCGGGCTCTTCCACATCGTGCGCAAGGAGCCCGTCTCCGTGGGGATGGACGCGAGCAACTACAGCGTCCAGGTGCACGGGCGGACCTACCGCGACGGCGACGACGCATGGTTCGAGGGGTGGGTCACCGACGTCGCCTCGGGAGATTTCCTCGGCGGCAAGAAGTATCGCCTGCCGGCGCGCGGCGAGCGCAAGATCGCCCACCACTTCGCCGACGACATCGTGCGCCTGGTCACGGGCGAGCCGGGGGTGGCGACGACGCGCATCGTGTTTACCCGTAAGCAGGACGAGCGCTGGGAGCTCGTCGTCTCCGACTACGACGGATACAACCCGGTCGTGCTCGTCCGCCAGAGCGTTCCGCTCTTGGGGCCGCGCTGGGCGGACGGCGACCGCGCCGTCATGTACGTGAGCTACCGGGAGGGCAAGCCCGACCTCTACATCCGCTACCTGGCCGACAACCGCTCGGAGCCGCTGGCCAGCTTCGAGGGCACCAACTCCGCGGTGGACTGGTCCGAGCGGCACCGCCTCCTGCTGGCCGCGCTCTCCAAGGACGGCAACTCCGAGATCTATCTCCTGGAGAAGAGCGGCCAGATTCGTACGCGGCTCACGCACAACCGAGCTATCGACACCAGCCCTTGCTGGTCGCCGGGCGGCCGCGAACTGGTGTTCGTGTCCGACCGCTCGGGCAGCCCGCAGCTCTACGTGATGGAGAAGGACGGCGGCAACGTGCGCCGGCTGACCTACACGGGCGGGTACAACGCCTCGCCGGCGTGGTCGCCGCGGGGGGATCTGGTCGCCTTCGTCCATCGCATCGGGGCGCGGTTCCAGCTGGCGACCATCACGGCCGACGGGCGGGACGGCCGGTTGCTCACCAAGGTCTCGCGCGGCCACGAGGACCCGCGCTGGGCCCCGAACGGACGCCACATCGTCTATACCGAGCGCGGCGCGGGCGACGAGGTCATTTCTGTTATTGACACCGTGACGGGGGGCAAGAGAATATTGGCCCAAGGCGCAAATCCTGATTGGTCAACCCGTTAGAAAAAACGCGGCGCCGAGCTTCGCCTGCTCGCCGCGCCGCGCCGAATTCCCAGGGAGGTCCGGGAACATGATCGTCAAAAAGTTACTGATAGTCGCACTCGTGCTCGCGCTGGGCGTGTCGGTATTCGGTTGCGGCGGCAAGAAGGCCGTCGACGAGCCGACCACCGACATGACCGAGCCCCCAGAGGTCGAGCAGATCGAAGAGCAGCCGGTCAAGAAAGAACCGCCCGCGGCCAAGGAGATCGTGGACGCGAAGCTCAATGCGGTGTTCTTCGCCTTTGACAAGTACAACCTGACCGCCGAGTCCCGGCAGATTCTGGAGAAGAACGCGTCGGAGCTCAAGCAGGCAAAGGACGCGAACGTCATCATCGAGGGACACTGCGACGAGCGTGGCACCAAGGAGTACAACCTCGCGCTGGGCGAAAAGCGCGCGCGCGCGGCCCGCGACTACCTGGTCTCGATGGGTGTCGCCGCATCGCGGTTGACCGTCGTCAGCTACGGCAAGGAGCGGCCGTTCGATTCCGGACACAGCGAAGCCGCGTGGGCGAAGAATCGCCGCGCGCACCTGGTCGTGAAGAAGTAACGTGCGTTCGCGCGTCGTCACCAAGCACACGCTTCTCGGCGCGCTGGCTGCGTTGGCTCTCTCCGGTTGCTACGGCGGGCAGTTGATCAAAGGCCCCATCAACTCGGAGAACGCGAGCCAGCAGGCCGATAGCATCCGCGCAGAGCACCGGCGCGTCCTCCTCGAGCTGTCCGGCATCCGCCATCAGCTCGAGGAGGAACGCGCGGCGCGCATTCGCTACGAGGCGCAGACCGGCGTCACCCTCGGTGAGCTGGAGGAGTCGGTGCGCATCCTGGTCGGGCGCCTCGAGGACAGCGAGCAACTCCGCACCCGCTCCTACCAGCAGTCACGCTCGCGCGAGCAGGCCGCCGCGGACACGGCGCGGGCGGACACGACGCGCGCGACGCGTCCGGGGGCCGGCGGCGACGCCGACGAGGTGTACCGGGCCGCCTATCTCGACGTCACGCGCGGCAACTACGACCTCGCCATCAAAGGCTTCCAGAACTATCTCGTGCGCTTTCCCTCGGGCCCGCATTTGCCCGAAGTGCACTACTACCTCGCCGAGTGCTACTACGCCCAGGAGCGGTACCTGGAGGCGGTCGGGGAGTTCCAGTACGTGATCCGCGAGTTTTCCGACTCGCGCCTCGTTCCCGCCTCGTACCTGAAGGCGGGGCGCTGCTACCGCCGGCTCGAGGAGCGCAACCTCGCCGTCCGCGCGTTCGAGTCGCTCATCGCCGCCCATCCCGATAGCGAGGAGGCGGCGCAGGCGCGCGAGGAGCTCGAGCAGCTCAGGGGGCAGTGACCCGCGGTCGTGAGCGTATCGCCGTTCTACTTCGTCGCGCTCGCCGCTCTCCTGCTCCTGTCCGCGTTCTTTTCCGGTTCCGAGGCGGCTCTGTTCTCCCTGCGCAGGGCGCAGGTACGCGCGCTGAGCGAGCGCCCGGGCGGTGGCGCGTTGGGCCGACTGCTCGAGGAGCCGCGGCGCATACTCGTCTCCATTCTGCTCGGCAACCTCCTCGTCAACATCTTCACCACCAGCACGGCGACGGCCCTCCTCGTCGGGCTCCTCGGTGAGCGCGGCGGGGGCTATGCGTTCCTCCTCATGGCGCTCCTCATCATCGTCTTCGGCGAGATCTTCCCCAAGACGATCGCCTTGCGCTGGGCCGAGCGTATCGCGGTGCTCGCGGCCTACCCGCTTCGCGTCTTCCACGCCGCCGTGCTGCCTGCCCGGCTCCTGCTGTCGGCGTTCTCCGAAGCGGTGATCGCCCGGGTGCGCCGCGGCCTGGGCGCGCCAGCGCGCTCCTACACCTCGGAGGAGCTGGTGACCGCCCTGAGCATCGCGCGGCGCGAGGGAGCGGTGGGCGAGCTCGAGTATCAGATGCTCGCCAACGCGCTGTCGTTCAGGGACAAGGTGGTCAAGGAGATCATGACGCCAAACGTCCAGGTGGTGTCGGCGTCGGTGCAAACGGGCCGGGTGGAGCTGGTCCGCGCCTTTGCCGGCAGCGGCTTCTCGCGCATACCCGTCTACGACCGCTCGCCGGACGACATCATCGGTGTACTACATATCAAGGACCTCATCGCCGACGACGCGGCGTCGTCGGAGACGGACCTGCGCGCGCGGCTGCGCGCCCCGTACTTCGTGCCAGAGACGACGGCGATCAACGCGGTATACCACGAGCTGCAGACGCGGCAGTTGCACATCGCCATCGTCCTAGACGAGTACTCCTCGTTCGCGGGCATCGTCACCGTGGAGGACATCCTGGAGGAGCTGGTCGGCGAGATCCGCGACGCGCGCGACTCGAAAGCGCCGAGCTACATGAGCCTCGACGAGCGGCGCATGGTCGTCAGCGGCACCATGGAGATCGACGAGTTCAACGAGGTCTTCGGGGCCGATATCGAGGACGACGATCACGAGACGATCGCCGGGTATGTGATGGGCGCGACGGGCCGCATTCCCCGAGAGGGCGAGACCATCGTCATCGAGGGACTGCGTTTCCACATCGTCTCGGCCCAACTCCATCGTATCCGCAAAATGCGGGTGGAGCGGGCATGAGCGAAAGCGCCCTGTGGATCATCACCGTGGTCGCGTTCGTGCTGGGCGCGTTCTACTCGGGCAGCGAGACGGCGTTGATAGCGGCCAACCAGATCCGCCTGCGGCACCTCGCCGCCGGGGGCGAGCGGCGCGCCGAACGGGTGCTCGCCCTGGTCGCGCACCCGGAGTACTTCCTCAGCGCGGTGCTGGTGGGAACCAACCTGGCGGTGATCGGTGGCACGACGGCCTTGACCGTGATCGCGACGCGTCACTACGGCGACGCCGGGGCGACCATTGCCACCGTCGTGCTGGTGCCCCTCTTCCTCGTGTTCAACGAGATCATTCCCAAGGCGCTGTTCCTGCTCTACGCCACCCGAGCGGCGGTCCTGACGGTGGATATCCTGCGCGGGCTCACCGCGCTCCTCTACCCCATCGTCAAGCTCTTCACCGTGGCTACGGACACCCTCAGCCGCCTGCTGCCCGCGCGGGCCGAAGCCGGGACGCGCATGGGCACCGACGAGCTGCTCTTCCACATCGAGGAGAGCCGAGAGGCGGGGCTCATTCCGCGCGACACCAAGGTGCTCGTCGACCGCGCCATCGCCCTGCAGGAGCTTCGCGCGTGCGACGTCATGCGGCCGCTCTCCGAGGTCGCGATGCTCGATCGCGCGGGCAGCGCGGCCTCCTGGGCGGAGGCGTTCGCCCGCTCCGGGTTCTCGCGCCTGCCCGTCTACGAAGGCGCGCGGGAGAACGTCGTCGGGATGCTCAGCGCGCACCGCTACGTCACTGCGCGCGGCCGCGAGGACACACGCGACCGCCTGCTCCCACCGTATCTGGTATCATTGGACGAGCCCGTGGTGAACGTGTTCCAGGAGATGAGCGCGCGCGGCAGGCACATGGCCATGATCCGCGACGAGCGCGGCGTCATCGTTGGGATGACAACGCTGGAGGACATCCTCGAGCGCTTTGTCGGCGCGATCGTCGACGAGTTCAACTGATGGTGTCCCATTCGCCCTTCCCCATCCGCGGGCGGCGGCTCCTGCTGCTCGCCAACGGTTGCTTCTCGACGATCGAGGGCAAAACGGCGACGTGCTTTCTCATGTATCGCGGCGACGACGTAGCCGCGGTCGTGGACGCCACGAACACCGGTCGCGTGGCGCGCGAGGTGGTCGGGTTGGGTGGAGAGGTCCCCGTGGTGGAGAGCGTCGAGGCGGCGCTGCCGCTCGGTCCCGAGGTCGCCATCGTCGGCAGCGCGCCGCGCGGCGGCGCGCTCGAAGAGCCGATGCGCACCGATGTCGCCGCGTGCCTGCGCGCGGGGATCGACGTGGCCGGCGGGCTGCACTTCTTTCTCTCCGACGACCCGGAGCTCTCTGCGATCGCCGCGCGCGGCGGCGCGCGCGTGTGGGACGTGCGCCGGCCGGCCGGCGGCCGCACCGTCTCCACGGGCCGCGGGTGCACCACGGGGGCCAGGGTTGTATTGACCGTCGGCAGCGACTGCAACGTGGGCAAGATGACGACCACGGTAGCGCTCTACGAGGCCGCCGTGGCGCGGGGCGTGCGCGCCGCGTGGGCGGCGACCGGGCAGACCGGCATGATGCTGCGCGAGCGCGGGGTGGCGGTGGATGCGGTGGTCGCGGACTTCATCGGCGGCGCAGCGGAGGCGCTCGTGCAGGAAGAGGGAAGGGACGCCGACCTCGTCTTCGTCGAGGGGCAGGGCGCGCTCGCCCACCCCGGCTACGCCGGCGTGACCCTGGGTCTCATGTACGGGGCCATGCCGGACTGCATGGTGCTCGTGCACTGGGCCGGCCGCGAGCGCCTCAAGCGTCTGGACGTGCCCGTCCCGCCGCTCTCGGCGCTGGTCTCTCTGCACGAGTCGCTCATGCGGCCGCACCGCGACTCGCGCGTGGTGGCGGTCTCGCTCAACACGGGCGACCTGGACGAGCGCCGGGCGCGCGGCGCGCTGGAGGCGGCCACGCGCGAGACCGGGCTGCCGGCCACCGACGTGGTGCGCTTCGGTTGCGACGCTGTCCTCGACGCCATCGACCGCGCGCTCGCCGGCGCGCCGCCGCTGGGGAGGGGGGAAGCGGCATGACGCTCGACGTCGAACCGATTCGCATAGAGACGGCGCATCCGTTCCAGATCGCGCGCGGCACGCGCCGGACCTACGAGGTCTTCGTCGTGTCGCTCACCCACGAGGGCGTGACGGGGTGGGGGGAGGCGGCGCCCCAGGCTTACTACGGCGAGGATCCGATGACGGTCCGCGGGGCGGTGAATGCGATCGGCCGCCTGCTCTCCGGAGAGCCGGAGGCGCTGCGCCTGGCGTTGCACGACCCCGGCACGCCGCTCGGCTCGGCGCTCGCGAGGCACGCGTCGGTGCGCGCGGCGCTGGACATGGCGCTTTGGGACATGCGCGGCAAGCGCGAGGGCCGACCCTGCTGCGAGCTCTTCGGGGGCAACCCGGCGCAGACGCCGCTCACCTCCTACACCATCGGCTTCGACCGTCCCGAGGTCGTGGACCGCAAGGTGGACGCGGCCGGGCCCTACCGCATCCTCAAGGTGAAGGTGGGACTGCCCGGCGACCTGGAGATCCTCGACCGCGTGCTCGCGCGTTCGGGCAAGAAGGTGCGCGTGGATGCCAACGAGGGCTGGGATCTGGAGATGGCGCTCGACCGCACCCGCGAGCTCCACCAACGCGGCGTGGAGTTCTGCGAGCAGCCGATTCCGCACGCCGACGAGGAGGGTCTGCGCGAGCTCAAACGCCTCAGCCCGCTGACGATCATCCTCGACGAGAGCGTGGTGGGCCCGGACGACGTGGCGGCGCGAGCCGACCAGGGGCACGGGATCAACATCAAGTTGATGAAGTGCGGGGGCATCACGCCGGCGCTGCGCATGATCGAGACCGCGCGCCGCCTAGGCCTGCGTGTCATGCTCGGGTGCATGATCGAGACGTCGCTCGGCGTCACCGCCGCCGCGCACCTGAGCCCGCTGGCCGACTACGCCGACCTCGACGGCAATCTGCTGCTCGCCGAGGATCCCTTCGCCGGCGTCGGGGTGGTCGAGGGGAAGCTGGTGCTGCCGATGGGACCCGGCCTGGGGGTCGCGCGCCGCACCTAGCGCGCCGCGCTCATTCGAATATCACGACCGCCATCGCATGGTCGCGGGAGTGCGTGATCGTGCAGTGGATCTCCGTGGCGCCCAGCGAGGCCAGCACGCGGCGGGCCTCTCCGTGCAGGCGGACGACGGGCTTTCCGCTGGGGTGCCGCGCCACCTCGATGTCGCGCCAGCGCACCCCCCGGCTCCACCCCGTCCCCAACGCCTTCATGCACGCTTCCTTGGCCGCGAAACGGCCCGCCACGCGCGGCACGGGGTCGGCCCAACGCGCCACGTAGGCGCGCTCGCCCTCGGTGAGGATGCGCCCGAGGAAGCGCTCTCCGTAGCGCTCCAGCACGCGCCCTACACGCTCGAGTTCGATGGTGTCGATGCCGATTCCCCTGATCACGGCGCCCTCCGTGGCCGCACGAGTATACCGTCGCCGTCGATTCTTGCCAACCGGCGCCGCACGCGTTAGCGTACGGCGATGACGACGGACCAGCGCCGCCACATCAAGCGCAACTTCACCCTCGGCGTGCTCAACGGCGCGCTGGTCAACCTGGGGCTAGCGTTCATCGACCCGTTCACCGTGATTCCCGTCTTCATCACGCGCCTCGGGGGCTCGAGCGTGCTGGTGGGCCTGACCGCGGCCGTCTTCGGGGCGGGCTGGTTTTTTCCGCAGGCGTTCGTGGCCCCCCTGGTGGAGACGCGGCGGCGGGTGCTGCCGATCTACAACGCGATGTCGCTGGTGCGCCTGGCGGGCTTCGCGGTGGTCATCGCGGCGGTGTTCGGGCTGGGATCGGGCCGGCCGCACCTCCTCCTGGCGGCCATCCTCGCCGGGCTCGCCATCAACACGCTGGCGGCGGGGGTGTCCGGCGTGCCCTTTCTGGAGGTGACGTCGAAGGCGTTCCCGGCCAACGCGCGCGGCACCTTCTTCGGCACCCGCCGCTTTTTCGGCGGCGCCCTGGGCGTGTTCGCCGGGGTGCTCGTCGCCATCATCCTGGGCACCGACCAGGCGTCTCCCGGGGCCCTGGGCGCCGCGCACGAGCGAGTGGCGGCGGCTGTGCGCGCGGCCGGCCTCCAGGGGCGCGCGTTTCCCGACAACTACGGCGTGCTCTTCGCGCTGGGGGCGGTGTGCGCGGCGCTCGGCTACGCCGCGTTCTCCATGGTGCGGGAGATCCCCGCGCAGACCGTCCACCCGCATCGGTCGCTGCGCGCACACCTCGACGAGGGCTTCGCCCTGCTGCGGCGCCACGCCAACTACCGCCTCTTCCTCTGGGTGCGCGTGTGCTGGCAGATGACGGCGATGGCCTTTCCGTTCTACGCCATCTACGCCTTCGTCCGCTTGGGGTTCTCCGAGGCGAGCGTGGGCGTGTTCGTCTCCGTCTGGGTGGGCGCCGGGGTGGTGTCCAACTTCGCCTGGGGCCGGCTGCTCGACCGCAAGGGCAACCGGCTGGTGATGGTGGCCACGGCGGCGATCGCCGTTCTGCCGCCCGTGGCCATGCTCCTGCTCGGCCGCGCCTCGGATGGCCACGGCCGCGGGGCGTTCTTGGTACTCTGCGCCGCCTTCCTCGTCAACGGTGCCGCGCGAGCGGGCCGCTTCATCACCAACCTCACCTACCTGCTGGAGTTCGTGCCCCAGGACCACCGCCCCCGTACCGTGGGCTTCATGAACACGATCTCTTCTCCGTTCATGCTGAGCCCCGTCGTCGGCGGCCTGCTCGTCCAGGCCTTCGGATTCGAGGTGCTCTTCGGGGCGTCGGCCCTCTTCGCCCTGATCAGCATCGCCGTCTCTGCCAGGCTGGCCGAGCCACGCGCGGAGCGGTATGTCGGCCCGACCGTTGTTGCGCCATGATGACAGGCGCCGTTGTCAGGTCGAGCCGCCTCAGAGCTGCAGAGCCCACCGACCTGTTCCTGTAATATAACTAGATTCAACGGGTTAGGCGCTTCCATTGGGTCTGGCACGCTCGCTGCAATGGTCCGGGGCGAGCGCGCGACGAGCGCGCACGGAAAACCGAACAAACAGAGCGATCAACAAAACCAGAGTTACAGGAGGAAGCGCTATGACACTCATCAAGTACCGACCGCTGGACACGATGGACACGTTCTTCGACCGGATGAACCGCGAGCTGTGGCCGGGCTTGGACCGGCTGTGGAACGGCGAGCAGGACGGCGAGGTCGCGCGGACGCCGCGCACCAACATCGTCGAGCACGAAGACCACTTCGTCGTGACGATGGAGATGCCGGGTCTGTCCAAACAGGATGTCGAGGTCGGCATCGAGGGCGACGTGCTCATCGTCAAAGGCGGGCGCGAGCAAGAGCAGAAGAGCGAGGAGAAGGGGATCGTCCGTCGCGAGTTCCGCTCCGCGCGCTTCGAGCGCAGCTTCACGGTCGGCAAGGACGTCGACCCCGACCAGGTCAAGGCCGGCATGGAGAACGGGATCCTCACCGTCACGCTCCCCAAGCGGGCCGAGAAGGTCGGTCGCAGGATCGATATCGCATAAAACCCAAGGCGCCAATCCCGCGCCAAGCGCCCGGGCTTCGGCCCGGGCGTTTTCTTTTGCCCGGCGGCGCCGGTGTGTTACTGTCGGCCGGTCCCGGAAAGAAGGGAATCGCAACGTGGTTCATGCCCTACCCCTGGTCGTCCTCCTGCTGGCTGGAGCCGCATCCTCGCCCGCGCCCACCGACGCGGCGCAGCGCGAGTCGTGGTTCGTGGTGCGCATAGCGGGCTCGCCGGTGGGATTCGCCAGCGAGTCGTTTGTGGTGGAGCCGGCGCGCATCGTCTACCGCGCGCACACCGACCTCTCGCTCACGCGCATGGGCACGCCGCTTTCGATGTTCATGATGGCCGAGGAGGTCACCGACGCCGGGGGACGGTTCCGCAGCACGCGCCTGGAGATGAACGCGTCGGTCACCGGCATGCGCGCCCGCGGGGTTCTGGAGGACGACTCGGTCACCTACGAGGTGGAGACGGGAGGACACGCGCAGCGGCGCCGCATCCCCTGGGAAGCCGACGCGATCACGCAATGGCAGAGCGAGCGGGTCGTCGAAGCGTGGCTGGCCTCGGACGCCCCGGAGGTGTCGTTCAAGGTGTTCGGCGCCGACGACGGGGCGTTCAAGACGATGCGCCTGGTGCGTGGAGAGCGCGTCACCGAAGCGGGCGACGGCGGGGAGGTCTCGTTGCTCGCCGTGCGCGAATACGAGGGCAAGAGCGACGTGCCCCTGTCGACGACGTGGTTCGACCAGGACGGGCAGCCGCAACGCACGGTGGTGCGGCAGATGGGCATGGAGATCTCGATCGAGCGCGTGAGCGAGGAGGAGATGGCGGCCATCGAGCTCGAGCCGAACTTCGACATCATCCGCCAGTCTATGATCCGCTGCGAGGGATATCCCGACCCGCCCGGGCGCGTCGAGACGGTCACGGTGCGGCTGGATCTGCCCCATCCGCTTCCCGCCGGCCGCGACCTCGAGGGGCCCAACCAGAAGCTCGTCGGACGCGGCGAGGACTGGTTCGAGGTGATGCTCACGCGCGAGACGATTCTGCGCCGGCGCCTGGCCGACGCGGAGCGGGCCGCCTATCTCGAGCCCGGCCCCTACATCCAGTCGTCCCACCCCCGCGTGCGCGTGATCGCCGACAGCCTGCGCGCGGCGACGGGGGCGGAGGGGTGGGAACTGGGGCGCGTGATCGCCGCCTGGGTCGGGGGGTACATCCATGAAAAGGGCTTCGGCCAGGGCTTCGCATCCGCACTCGAGGTTCTGAGCACGCGCTCCGGCGACTGCACCGAGCACGCCGTTCTGCTTACCGCCGTGCTCCGCGCGGCCGGCCTGCCGGCCCGTCCCGCGGTGGGGCTCGCCTACACGGAGGGAAGTCTGGTCGGACACATGTGGACCGAGGTCTACGACGGCTACTGGCGCACGCTCGACGCCCTCGACCTCGACGGCGACCCCATACGTATACGGGTGACGGCGGCGGGCGACGCGCGCGCGGTCGACCAGCGCGACCTGCTCGAAGCGTACGCGACCGTCGGCGGCGCGGTGGCGCGCGTGACGGGCTCCACGCCGCGCTGATCAAACCCCTTGCCCGGCGTCCTTTAGTGGCTTAACGTGAGAAGCAATCGGCGCGCACGCGCGCGCCGCAAGGGAGGTCATCTCGACAATGGCGAGACTCGAGAAGACGATGTTCCGCGAGTACGACATCCGCGGACGCGTGAACGACGAGGAGCTCAACGCGCGCTCGGCCGAGCTCATCGGGCGCGGCTTCGGCACATTTCTGGACCGGCGCGGAATCGCCGACATGGTCGTGGGCTACGACAGCCGCTTCGGCTCGGTGGAGATCAAGGACGGTCTGGTCAAGGGTCTGCGCGCCACGGGGCGCAACGTGGTCATGGTGGGCATGTGCCTCACCCCGATGATGTACTGGTCGCAGTACCGCTTCAAGGTCAAGGGCGGCGCCATGATCACGGGGAGCCACAATCCCAAGGGATGGAACGGGCTCAAGCTCGGCGCGGGCTTCTCCTACACGCTGGTGGGCGAGGAGAGCCGCGAGCTCTACCAGATCATCGAAGAGGAATCGTTCGTCGAAGGGCACGGCGACTACTCCGAGGCCTCCATCATCGACGACTACGAGGCCGACGTCATCGGCCGCGTGAAGATCGCGCGCCCACTGCGCATCGTGATCGACACCGGCAACGGGACGGCCGGCGCGTTCGCGCCGCGCGTCTTCACCAAGGCGGGCGTCGAGGTGATCGAGCAGTTCACGGAGCTCGACCCCGACTTCCCCAACCACGAGCCCGACCCCGCCCGCAAGGAGACGGTGGAGGTGCTCGGCGAGCGCGTGCGCCGGGAGAAGGCCGACATGGGCATCGCCTTCGACGGAGACGGCGACCGCTTCGGCCTGGTGGACGAGCGCGGCGAGGTGATCTGGCCGGACCGCTACATGATCCTGCTGGCGCGCCAGGTGCTGGAGCGCAAGCCCGGCGGCAAGATCATCTTCGACGTCAAGTGCACGCAGGCGCTAGAGGACGACATCCGCGACCACGGTGGCGTGCCCATCATGTGGAAGACGGGGCACTCGCACATCAAGGCCAAGCTGCACAAGGAGCAGGGCGCGCTGGCCGGCGAGATGAGCGGGCACGTCTTCTTCGTGGAGAACTACTACGGCTTCGACGACGGCATCTACGCCGCGCTGCGTCTGGTCGAGTACGTCTCCGGCTTCGACCAGACGCTCTCGGCCATCATGGCGCAGACGCCTTCGTACGTCTCCTCGCCCGCCATCCAGGCCCAGTGCGGCGACGAGGTGAAGTACGGCGTCGTGGAGCGGCTCACGGCCGAGCTCAAGCGCGACTTCGACCGCGTGATCGACATCAACGGCGCGCGCGTCGTGTTCCCCGACGGCTGGGGTCTGGTGCGCGCCTCGTCGAATCTGCCCGAGCTGGTGCTGCGCTTCGAGGCCAAGACGCCCGAGCGCCTGGAGGAGATCAAGGGGACCTTCCGCAAGTACATGGCGAAGTATCCCGAGATCTCGCAGCATTGGGAGAACGAGTAGGTTCCGGCTTGGGGCTGCGACGAGACGAAGGGTCTCCGCTCCAGGTCCTCGCTCGCGGATGGAAAAGTGGTTCGCTCGCTGCGGATGTCGCGTCGACCCTTCGTCTCGCCGCGCCCACACCATATACTTGAAGTGAAGACCCCTCCTCACACCGCGCGCTGGAAGCGAATGAAACAAGCCTGCCGAATCCTCGTCCTGGCCCTCCTGACGGCAACGAGCACTGCCGCCCAGGAGCTGCCTGACGGCTACATGAGCGAGGCCGAGAGCCGCGCCATTCTCGACAAGACCCTCCACGTGCACTTGGCACCCGACCTGTCGCGCTTGTCCGAGACCGAGCGCGCCGTCGTGAGACGCCTGATCGAAGTCGGCGAGATTCTCCAGCGCGTGCACGACGACATGCGCCACCCCCACGCGCTCGAAGCCTACGAATCCCTCGCAGAGCTGGACGCGCGGCTGGGCTCGCCGCCGGCCACGCAGAACTTGCTCACGCTATACTACGCCGCCAAGGGGCCGGTGCTGCGCGACCTCGAGGGCAAGCGGCGTCCGTTCCTCCCCGCCGATCCGCCGGCGCCGGGCCGCAACGTCTATCCGTGGAACGTGGCGCGCGAGGAGATGGAGGCGTTTCTCGATGCGCATCCGGAGGCGCGTCCGGTTCTGCTCGCGCTGCGCAGCGTCGTGCGCCGGGCCGAGCGCGCCAACCTGGACGCCGACCTCGCCGCGCTCCGCGGCCACCCCGCGATCGAGGCGCTGCACCCCGGCCTGCGCGCGTCGCTCGAGGCGCTGCGCACGGATCCGGGAGACCAGGCCTTCTACGCGGTGCCGTACTCGGTGGCCTACGCCGGGGAGACGTGGCGGTGTTACGAGATCCTCTCCGAGGCCGCGGACGCGATCCGCGCCGACGACCCCGACTTCGCCGCCTACCTCGGCGCGCGCGCCCGCGACTTCCTCAGCGACGACTACGAGGCCGGCGACGCCGCATGGGTGAGCGGCCGGTTCCGCAATCTCAACGCCGAGATCGGCGCCTACGAGACCTACGACGACGGTCTCTACGGCGCCAAGGCGTTCCCCGCGCTGAGCGTGCTCGCGCGTGACGCCGAGCAGAGCGGGACGCTGCGCGAGGCGATCAGAGGCCTGCAGGAGTTCCAGAACGCGCTGCCCTACGCCCCCGACGGATGGAAGGAAGGGACGAGCAAGAAGGCGGTGCGCGAGGACATCCCCGTGGGTGTGTACGACGTGATCGCGGATTTCGGCCAGGCGCGCGGCGCGAACACGGCGACGATTCTCCCCAACGAGTCGGCGCACGCACGCAAGTACGGGCGCACGATCCTGCTGCGCCGCAACGTCATGCTGCAGCCCGATATCTTCGCCGTCCGCGAGGCCGCGTTCGCGGCGGCCGTGGCCCCGGCGCACGCGGGCGAGCTGACCGCGGAGGGCGGCTTCCAGCGCACCCTGTGGCACGAGATCGGCCACTACCTCGGACCGGACCGCGCGCGCGACGGCCGCGCCGTAGACGATGCGATCGAGCGCTGGGCCGACACCATGGAGGAGCTCAAGGCCGACCTGGTGTCGCTCCACCTCACGCGCGCGCTCGAAGCGCGCGGGTACCACACGCCGGCCTCGAGGCGGGCGGTGCTCGCCGACGGCGTGCGCCGCGTGCTCCTCAAGCGCAAGCCCGAGCGCACGCAGGCCTACGCGACCATGGAGCTCATGCAGCTCAACTTCTACCTCGAGCACGGTGCGCTCGCCTTCGACGCGGCGACCGGACGTCTGGAGATCCGCTACGACCGCTTCCCCGACGCCGTCGTGGCGATGCTCGAGCGCGTGCTCGCCATCCAGTACGGCGGCGACCCAGCGGCGGCGGAAGCCTTCGTCGATGCGTACGCCGTCTGGCGCGAGGACCTCCACGGTGTACTCGCCGAGCGCATGCGCGCGGCCGAGCCAGCCCGCTTCACGTACGTCACCTACGAAGCGCTCACCAATCCGCACGCCCTCGCGCGATGATGCCGTCCTTGCCGCGTAGCCGCGGTGTCCTCGAGATTCTCCTCGGCACCGTGTTCATTAGTTTTTCGGCCGTGTTCGTCAAGCTCGCGCACGTGGGGCCGACGGCGTCCGGCGTGTACCGCAACCTTTTCGGCGCGCTCGCGCTCTTGGTACTCGCCGCCGTGCGCCGCGACACGCTATGGCGCGGCGTCACACCCGTCTTCTACGCGGTGCTCGCCGGCGTCCTCTTCGCCACCGACATCTTCTGCTGGCACCGGAGCATCCTCACCATCGGCCCGGGACTGGCGACGATCATGGGCAACTTCCAGGTGTTCTTCCTGGCCCTGGTGGGGCTCGCCGTGTTCGGCGAGCGCGCCACCTGGCGATTCGTGCTCTCGCTGCCGCTCGCGATGCTCGGCCTCTTTCTCCTGGTCGGATTCCGCTGGGGCACCCTCGACGCGTCCTACCGCACCGGGCTCCTCCTGGGGCTGGCCACGGCGCTCACCTACGCCGGCTACCTGCTCACGCTGCGCCGTTCGCAGCGCGTCGCCACGCGCCTGGCCGCGGTGCCCAACCTGGCGCTGGTCACTGCGGTGACCGCCGTGATTCTGTGGATCGTGGCGGTGGCGAACGGCGAACCGCTGCGCATCCCCGACGGCCAGTCGTGGCTGGTGCTCGTCGCCTACGGCGTGCTGTGCCAGGCGCTGGGGTGGATCGTGATCTCGCGCGGGCTGCGCACCGTCGAGGCCTCGCGCGCGGGTCTCTTGCTGCTCCTGCAGCCCACGCTCACCTTCGTGTGGGACGTGCTGTTCTTCGACCGGCCCACAACCCCGGTGGAGGCGCTGGGCGCCGCCATCGCCGTCGGCGCAATCTACATGGGCAGCGCACGGCGCTGACCCCGCCCGCGCTTGCACCGGCCGCCTCGGGACCGCTACACTCGATCGCCGGCAGGTCCGGCGCCCACCCATGAAGAAGACGCTCGACTGGCGGCTCGTCCTCTACCTCTCGCTCTTCGGACCCGCGATCGGCGGCCTGATGGTGCTCGGCGTGTTTCCCGAGGGCGGCGAGCGCTTGGCGTGGCTGGTGGCCACGGCGGCGTGCGCGGTGGTGATCGCGCGCCGCACGGAGGCACCGGTGCGGCACGGCGCGGTCGTCGGCTTCCTGTCCGGCGCCACCTCGACGCTGGTGCAGGCGGTCTTCTCGGCCACGCTGCTCTCGAACAACCCCTGGATGGTCGAGCGCTTCGCCGACATGCCCGAGGGCTTCGACCTGCAGTTTTTCATCTTCATGCTGGTGCCGTTCATCGGCGTGGCGAGCGCGCTGGCCCTGGCGCTGGTGTCCATGCTCGCGGCCAAGGCGGTGCGGCGGCGGTGAGGAAAAGCGGCGGAGGAATGGAGGAATAGAGCGGGCCGGGGTGGAGACCACCCCGGCCCGTTTTCGTCGTCGGCTCGAGGCCCGGGGCCTAGTAGCGGCGCTTGCCGCCGCCGCCGCCGCCGAAATCGCGGCGACCGCCGCCGCCGCCCGAATCGCGGCGCTCGTTCGCCTCGTTGACGCGCAGGTCGCGACCGCCGAAATCGGTGCCGTTGAGCGCCTGAATGGCGGCGCCGGCACCCGATTCGTCCATCTCGACGAAGCCGAAGCCGCGCGGACGGCCGGTCTCCCGGTCGCTGAGCAGATTGACCTCGTGCACGGTGCCGTGGGCGGCGAACAGGTCCCGGACCTCCTCGCGCGTGGCGGTGAAGGGCAGATTACCGACGAAAAGCTTCTTGGTAGCCATGGAGTAGACTCTCCCTTTTGCGCCCCGTTGACGGCTTGATACTTGCTTCATGCTGGCCGAGCGCCCGAGCGACGGGCAATATGTCGGCCAACTGCCGGATGGGTCTGACCCATCCGCTGGGACTCGCAACTTTCTCCAGGAAACTCGGCTCAGAAACAGCGGGGCGCGAGGTCTGCGAGACGGAGTCGGCAGGAGGAATTTGACAGAGTCGCCGGAGTATAGTCAGAATGGCGATATCAGCGCAAGAAAAAAATGCGTCGCCCCCTCCAGGGCGCCAACCCAGGCGGTGACCCCATGGCAAAAGCGAAGCCCGGCGATACGGTGGTCGTCCATTATACGGGGCGGCTCGAGGACGGAACCCAGTTCGACACCTCGATCGGACAGGAGCCCCTGCGCCTCCAGATCGGAGGCGGCCGGTTCTTGCCCGGTTTCGAGCACGCCCTGGCCGGCATGAACCCCGGCGAGTCCAAGACCGTCTCCATCCCCCCGGCGGACGGCTACGGGGAGCGCCGCGACGACATGATCGTCACCGTGGCGCGCGACGAGATTTTCTCCGACGTCGCCCCCGAGGTCGGCGAACGTCTGGAGATGACGCACGAGGACGCCACGTTCGTGGTCACCGTGACCGGGATCACCGACGAAACCGTCACCCTCGACGGCAACCACCCGCTGGCGGGGCAGACCCTCGTCTTCGACCTCGAGCTGGTGGAGATCGCCTGACGATCGCCCGGGTCGCGGGGGTGGGGGCTTTTGCGCCGGTGTCGACCGCTTGACAGCCCGCGCGATCTTGCCCGACCCTAGGCGGCATGGCTCGCACACCCGGGCTCCCCGACACCACCCGCCGCACCAAGATCGTCTGTACGCTGGGACCGGCCAGCGGCAGCGGCGAGATCGTTGAAAAGCTCGTCCGCGCTGGGCTGAACGTGGCCCGGGTCAACTGCTCGCACGGGGACGCCGAAGGGCGCCGGGCGCTCATTCGCACCGTGCGCAAGGTCGCCCGCCGGCTGCGCGTCTACATTCCCGTCCTGCTCGACCTCTCCGGCCCCAAGATGCGCATCGGGCCCATCGCTTCGGGCTCCGCCGACTTGCGCCCGGGAGACGCCTTCACCCTCACGCGCCGGCGCGTGAAGGGCGACTGGCAGTGCGTGTCCGTCAACTACCCGCCGCTCATCCGCGACCTGTCGCGGGGCGACCGGATTCT
>JAOTVO010000263.1 GCA_029863355.1 Candidatus Krumholzibacteriia bacterium | reverse complement strand
AATTTCAGTGTCTCGTCCTCGACCAGCGTGCGCCGCAGGACGATGACGAAGAGCACGCCCAGCGTGCCGCCGATGAGCATGATCAACGTCGCGTCGCGGAAGTGCAGGCTGTCCCACACCCCGGAGATCACGAAGGCGGGCAGCGTGAAGATCGCGCCCGCCACCAGCGCCTCCCCCACCGACGCGGTGGTTCGCGCGATGTTCTCCTCGAGGATGGACGCGCGGAAGGGCCGCAGCGCCGCGATGGCCACCACCGCCGCGGGGAACGTCGCCGCCACCGTGAGGCCGACGCGCATCCCCAGATACGCGTTGGCCGCGCCCAGAACGATCGCCATGGCGACGCCCAGGAGCACGGCCTTGACGGTGAGCTCGGGGAGATTCTGGTCCGCGCTCACGTAGGGTCTGAAGGGCTTCTTCTCCATCGAGCACCTCTCCGTACGGTTGAAGAAACGCGCCGGTCGGGCAAAACTCCCCCGTTTCTTATCAGAGGGGCGGTGCGGGGGTCAAGCGCGACGCGGTCAGGATCCGCCCTCGCCGTGGACGAGCATCCCGCCCGCGACGGCGGCCACGACGGCGCCGGCGGCGGCCAGCGCGAGGACCACGCGGTAGAGGATCTGTTCCCAGACCTGTCCCGAGCGTCGCGTGCTCTCGCCGAGACCCGCGGCCAGCACGGCGAGCGCCGGGGTGACCAGGCCTGCGGCGCGGTGCGCGGCGAAAGCGCCCGCGAGCGCCGGCGCGATCTCCTCGGTGGAGGCGGCGGCGAGGCCGGCCAGCGCGGCGGGGACCGCCGTGACGGCCCCGGCGACGATCATGAAGCGCGCCGCGTCCGCGTACCAGCCCCGCTTGCGCACGATGACGAGCATTTCGGCGGCGAAGGCGGTGATCACCAGCGCGACGGGAAAGTGCACGATCGCGGGGTGCAGCTCGCCGAGCGCGTGCCAGAGACCGTCCAGGTTCATCGCTTCCTTTCCGGATCCCGCGGGATCCCCTCGAAGAGGTCCGACAGCGGCGTGGCCGGGCGCGGCAGGCGCGACTCGCGCAGCATGAGGTACTCGGGCGCGCTGGCCGCCGCGTAGTCGAACTTCGCCTGCATGCTGCGGAAGAACTCGATCTGCGTCTCGTGGGCGTGGATGGCGGCGATCTTGCGCGCCATCGCCTCGGCCGGCACGGCGATCACCGCGTCGATCTCGTCGTCCTCCAGGGGCACGAGGTTGGGCCGGTCGTAGAGCGCGGCGGCCGCGCGCGGGATGCCCCATTCAAAGAGCCGTTGCGGCGCGGCGGTGCGGCGGAAGGCCTCGCGCAGAAAACCCGCCACGGCGATGTGGTCGGGGTGGCCGGAGACGCCGCGGTGGTGGAAGGTCAGGAGCACTTGCGGGCGCCGCGACTCGATATCGCGCTCGATCTCGGCCCCGGCCGCCTCGCGGTCGATCCCCGAGACGCCCCGGTCGGGCGCGCCCACCACGCGGTGCGCGCGCACGCCCAGGGCCGCGCACGCCACCTCCAGCTCCGCGCGCCGGCGGCGGCACAGCTCCTCGCGCGGCAGCCCCTTGGAGACGCCGATGGTGCCCGCCTCGCCGCAGGTGAACATGAGGACGTCCACCTCAGCGCCCGAGAGAGCGGCGGCGGCGATGGTCCCGCCGGGACCGTAGCTCTCGTCGTCGGGGTGGGCGAACACGCACAACAGGCGCATGCCCTCGTTGCTTCGCGGCGGCGGCGTCACGGGGCGTGATTCTACCGCAGCCGCCCCGGGGCGTCATCACCGGTTGTGCTTTGTCCGGTTATTCGGTGGTCATGAGCTCGGTGTCGGGGAACATCGACGACCACGCGAACCAGAAGGAGCGGATGGTCATCGCCCGGGGGAGACGCTTTCCTTTCAACGGACCGTCGACGGCGATCCCCTCAACGTTCCAGTAGGAGCCGGTCTCGTCGTCGATGTAGAGGGAGAGCCCGTGGCGCTCGCGCCCGGCGAAGGAGAAGGTGAGGGGTTGGCCCTCGACCACGGCCTCGTGGGCGACGGCCGCGCCGGAGGCGGCGTCCTTCCACACCACGATGCGCTCGCCGCCGACGATATCGTTGTAGACGAAGGGCCCCTCCTGCAGCCGCAGCGCGTAGGCCTTGCGCGCGGCCGGCGCCAGCACGCCCAGCACCCGCTGTTTGGGCGTCAGGCGCGGGTCGGCGTTGGAGATGGGGTACCACAGCAGGTTGTCGTCTCGCCAGTAGTTCCAGTACGGCTGGCCGACGATGTCGTAGCCCCCCGCCGGCACGTCGCCGGTGTCGCCGCTCAGCACCTCGCCGTTGGGGTAGAGCTGCCGGCACAGGTCCCAACTCATCACCTGCGTGGAGGGGCCCGCCTCCACGCACGAGCCGAAGTAGCCGCCCGCGAGCATCTGCACGGCGAACACGGTGGTCGGGCCCTGGACCCGGCTGCGGCGGTCGAAGACGACGAGGTTCCCGTTGAAGAGCAAGCCGGAAACGCCGAATTTGTTCTTGGTCTTGCACGTGCGCGGGTCGAAGAAGTGCACGGCCGCGTCGGCCAGTGGACAGTACGTGAGGAAGGAATAGACCTCGCCCGCATCCGTGTTCCAGCACATGTTGACGATCTGGTGGTGCAGGAGGATGGCGACCGGCAGCGCGCGTACCTGCCCACCGACCTCCACCACCACCACGGGGTCGCCCCCGAGGGGGGTGTAGACGGGGTTCTCTTTGTCGGGCGGCGCGTCGATGGGCACCCACTTGGGCGCGTCGATGGATCGGATCTGGTCGGGACCGAAGGCGGTGACGAGATACGGATTCTGGGACGGATCGGCGACGCTGTCCCACGGGCATGCGAGTGTGTAGCTCGTCGGCGGAATCGGGGGCCGCTCCGTGACCACGGCGTCGGGCAGCGACGTGTCGCCCGGCGCCACTCCGGTGGCGAGCGTCTCGTCGCCGGTCTCGCCGCACGCGGCCAGCGCCGCGGCGACGGCGCACGCCACCGCCAAACCGGTCCGCGCGGCGCGGGCGGTCGAAGCCGGCAATAGCGGGAGACGCAAGGGAGACCTCCGGTGATCAACGGCGAGGGCGCAGCGATATTGCTGGCGCGCCATGCGTGTCTACCCGTTAAGATGGCACACGTGAACCTGCTGCGCAAGTACGCGAACTGGCTGCACACGCGCTGGCCTGCCGGCCGCGTGGAGCCGCTGCCCGTGGCCGACGCCGACGGCCGCACCAACGTGCCCGGCCTCTACATCGCCGGCGACTTGCGCGGCGTGCCGCTCTTGAAGTTCGCCGCGGATACGGGCGCGCGCGCCGTGCGCGCCATCGCCGCCGAAGCGGCCTTCCAGGCGCAGCGACGAGAGGGCGGGCGCGAGGACGGCGTGACCGACCTCGCCATCCTCGGCGCGGGCGTGGCGGGCATGGCGGCCGCGCTGGAGGCGCGCGCGCAGGGGCTCGTCTTCGAGGTGTTCGAGGCGAGCGAGCCCTTCTCCACCATCGTCAACTTTCCCCGCCGCAAGCCCATCTTCACCTATCCGCACGACATGACGCCGGCTGGCTCGCTGGTGGTGAGCGCGACTATCAAGGAGGCGCTCGTCGAGGAGCTGCGCGCGCAGACGGTGGCGGCGGGCATCCTGCCGGTGAGCGCGAGGGTGACGCGCGTGTCGCGCGCCGGCGCGCGCTTCGACGTGACGCTGGCGGACGGGACCGTCCGCCGCGCGCGGCGCGTGATCTGCGCGCTGGGACGCAGCGGCGACTTCCGCCGCCTCGGCGTTCCCGGCGAAGAGCTGGACAAGGTCGCCAACCGCCTGCACGACCCCAAGGACTGCGCCGGCGCGCGTGTGTTGGTGGTGGGCGGCGGCGACAGCGCGCTGGAGACGGCCGTGGCGCTGGCGCAGGGCGGCGCCGACGTGACCCTCGCCTACCGCGGCGCGGACTTCGTGCGCCCCAAGCACGAGAACATCGCGGCGCTGGAGCACCAGGCGGCGAGCGGGCGCGTGCGCGTCGCGCGCGAGACGACGGTGGCGGAGATCCGCGCGGGCGAGGTGGTGCTCGCGCGCGGCGGTACCACC
>JAOTVO010000022.1 GCA_029863355.1 Candidatus Krumholzibacteriia bacterium | reverse complement strand
ATCCACCACATCGTCGTCACGGTTCCCACGGGTGCGACTACCGGCCCCGTCGTCGTGACCAACCCCGACATGACGGTGTCCAATAGCCGTACCTACACCGTGCTCAGCGACATCGAGGTGGCGCGCGGATGGGAAGCGGGACAGTTCGTCCTCTCCGGAACGCCGGAGGCGATCGCCACGGTTCCCGACGCAAGCTACGCCTACGTGGCGACCAGCGCCGGCGCCGAGGCCGTCGTCGTGGATCTGGCGATTCCGGGGTATCTCACCTCGACGCAGATACAGGTCGCCTCGGGGCTCGTCGACCTCGCCACCACGCCCGAGGGGACGCGCGTGTACGGGGTGAGCAAGTCGGCGCGCGAGCTCATAGAGATCGACTCCGACCCCACGGCGGGACTCCTCTTTAACACAGTGCTCTCGACGCACACGCTGAGCAACGCTCCCAAGGGCATCCTGGTAGACAACGCGGGGAACAGGGCGTACATCCCGACCGACGCGGGCGAGATCCAGATCTGGGACGTCAAGCTCGGCAGCGCGACCTACCAGCGGCAAGTGGGCAGGCTGGCGTCGCCTGGCGGCGCGAGCGTGCGCGGCAAGACGGCGCTCACACCGGATGGCACGCAGCTCCTCGCGCTCACCGACGGCGGCGCGGTGCTCTTCTACGACCTCGGCCCGGACACGCTCCTCACCACGGTGAACGTGGGCTTCGACCCGCGCGACGTGGTGGTCGACCCGTTCGGGCAGCGCGCCTACGTCACGCACGCAGGCGGACTCGTGTCGGTGGTGGGGGGACTGACATCGGTCCCGTTCAAGGTGCAGGACATCACCACAGGCGGCTCGCTGCGGGGCATCGCCGTTACGCCCGCCGGCCGCTTTCTCTACGCCGCCAACCGCCAGCTGAACCAGCTCGACGTGATCGACCTCGACCAGAACAGCGCGACGCTCCGCACGGTCGTGACCAACGTGGATCAGAACGTCAAGCCCGTCGATCTTTCCATCTCTCCCGACGGCCTCAATGCCTTTTCGGTGCTGCAGGGTGGGGGGATCGAGCAACCCAAGCTGGTGATCACCACCATCGGTCTGGGCCCGCGCATCATCTCCATCGCGCCGCCGGCCGCCCAGCCGGGCGCGATCGTCGTGGTCGACGGGCAGGACTTCGGGGACATGGAGGGGCCCATGGCCCGCCTGTACTTCAACGGCGTCGAAGCCACCATCACCGAGTATCGCGACAACGAGATCCTCGCCCGCGTCCCCACCGGTGCCACTACGGGTCCGGTATGGACGACGCGTCTGACTGCCTTGTCCCCCACGGAGTTCGCCCCACTGGAGTTCTCCAACGAAGTCGCCTTCGAGGTGCTGGCGCCTTCGCCGATCCCCCCCACCAACATCCGCTACGCGGGCACGGTGGGCGATCCGTGGGGCGACCAGTGGAACGACGTGATCGCCATCTCGCCCAAAGGCGACCTGGCGTGGATCGGGACGAGCAACGGCGTCGTGATTCCCTTCGACATCCGGCCGGGGAGCCCCACCTACCACAAGTCGCTGGGACGACTCGCCGTGTACAGCGGGGACGAGGTCTCCGATCTCGCCGTCTCCCCCGACGGCAAGTCGATCTTCGTGGTGAGCGAATCCACGACCCAACGGCCGTTTCTCGTGGCCGACCGCTCCGACGGGCAGTTCGGCAAGTGGCGCGGGGTTCTTCCCGACTACGGCGCCTTGCCGGGCAGCCCCAAGCTGGCGGCCGTATCGCCGAACAACCGGTACGTGGTCGTCGTCGATGACACTTCGGACACAGGGTCGATCTACGACGTCACCGGCCACGCCGACGGCGTCGTGCCCGTGTACGTGGATTCCACGTTCTGGTCGTTCGGCTTCTGTACGTCGATCACGTTCCACCCTAGCGGGCGAGCCGCGTACCTCGGCCAGGCGAATCCGGGGCGCTTCCTGATCTGGAGCACCGACGACCAGCTAGGCTCGTTTGGACAGATCTACGCCGTCGTGAACATTCCCGTCGGCACCCCCGCGGAAGGCGTCATGGACATCGCCTTCAGCCCCGACGGCGACAGCTGCTACGTGATGACCTCGCAGCTGTCGGGGCCGGACAACCGCTCGCTCCTGCGCTACGACACCAGCGACCCCACGAGCCCCGTCTTCATGTACGCGGAGGGTCTCAACAGCTCCAGCAACGTGATGGTCGAGCACTTCCGCCTGGCGCCGCAGGGCGACCGGGCGGTGTACAACATCCGCGCGAGCGCGATTTGGTACGTCGATGTCTCATACCGTCCGGTCGAGCACCTGGGTGCGGTGGGCGTGTTCGAAAGCCTCTCGCCGAGTGAGTTTGCCTACACGCCCGACGGCACGCGCCTCTACATGGCGAGCACCTTCCACGACAGCCTGCGCGTGTTCGATTTCAGCAGCGCGCAGACCTTCTCCATTGCCTCGGGCGACGAGCAGGCGGGAGTAGTGGGCGAGGTTTTGCCCGCCCCGCTCCGCGTGCAAATCTCCAGCAGCAGCGGGCAGTCGCTGGCGGGCGTCACCGTCCAGTTCGAAGTGACGACGGGCGGAGGGGTGCTGGGAACGACGTCCGTCAATCCCTCTGCCTCGCAGCTCGTCAGAGCCACGGACGCGAACGGTTTCGCGGAGGTCTGGATGCGCATGGGCGCCACCCCCGGAAGCCAGTTCGTGCAGGCGTCCGCGGCGGGTCTCATCGGCTCGCCGCAGACGTTCAGCCTGTGGGCGAACGAGAATCCCGAGACGCTTCCGCTCAACCTCGTGCAGGTGATCCCGCTCAACAGCACGGCCAACGTGAGCCTGACCACCGCGGTACAGGCCACCTTCAGCCGGGCCGTGAAGCGCACGAGCATCTCCAGTACGTCGCTCTATCTGCACGCGCAGGGTAATCCGACGCCGGTGCCCGTGGCCTACGGCTACACGGACGGCGATCGCAAGGTCTCGATGACGCCGCTCATGCCGCTCGCGGCCTCCACGGTATACCAAGTGGAGGCGACGGCGGCGGTAGAGGACACCTCGAGCGGGCCGCTGCAGAACCCGCAGACGAACGCGTTCACCACCCGGCCGCCGCCGCCGCTCGCCATCACGGCCATCTCGCCGCCCAGCGGCACGGTGGGCGTTCCGGTGACGGTCAGCGGCACCGGCTTCGACCCGGTAGCCTCGGCCAACACGGTGCTCTTCAGCGGCAGCGTCAACGCGACCGCGACCCTGTCGACGCCGAGCTCGGTCACGGCGACCGTACCGGTGGGCGCCGTCTCGGGTCCGGTGGCGGTGCAGGTGGGTGTGACGACGTCCAACAGCAAGAACTTCGTCGTGCTGGTTCCGACCACGACGACGATCGACGACGTGATCGGCACGGCCCAAACCGGCGCCGGCGGCAAGGCGATCGCCGTGACCCCGGACGGGGCGGTGAGCTACTCGGTGAGCCCCGACGGCGACGTGGTGATCCCGGTGGAGGTGAACGGCATGGTGACGCTGCCGGGCATCGCGGTGGGCGACCAGCCGGTGGCGATCGACATCCACCCCCTCGGCAGCTACGGCTACGTCACCAACCTGGGGTCGTCGAGCCTATCGGTGATCGGCACCGACCCGAACTCGCTCGCCGACTACAACCAGGTGACGGAGACGCTGATCGTCGGCAATAGCCCCGTCGACGTCGCGGTGATGCCCGACGGCAGCCGCGTGCTCGTCGTCAACGCCGGCGCTAACTCCATCAGCGTGATCGACGGGGACAGCTCGAGCGCCACGCACCATTCGGTGATCGCCTCCCCACAGACGGGGGCGGGCGCGAAGGCAATTGCGGTAACCGCCGACGGGACGCGCATCTTCCTCGGCACCGTGGACGGCTACGTCGAGGTCAGCCCCACGAGCTACTCCGTGGTGGGCACGGGGCAAACGGGGGCGGGTGCGAAGGCGGTCGCGGTGACCGCGGACGGGGCCCTGCTCATCATCCTCGCAGACAACGGCGACCTGTTGATCGTCGACGTGGATCCGCTGTCGTCCAGCTACAACGACGTGGTGGGAACCGCCAAGACCGGCGCCGGCACCAAGGCGGTGGCGGTGTCCGCCGACGGAGCGCTCGTGTACCTCGTGCAGGAAAACTCCGACCAGGTCATCGTGATCTCGCTCGAGGTGCTCGGGGGTGTGTCGGCTGTGGACGCGCCGCCGGCGCAGCTGCCGCCGACGATCGTACAGATCGCCTTCGTCGATACCATCCCGACCGGGTCCGACCCGGCCGGGATCGCGATCGACCCGCAAGGCAGCGGCAACTTCCTGGTCACCACACCCGGAGACCAGTCGATCACGCTCTACGGCCAGGCCATTCCCACCATCGCGGCGGATGTATTCGTCAAGCCGCGCACGCTCCTCATCCCCGTGGACGAGGATTCATGCGATCCGGAAGACGACGACTGGTGGCGCCAGTGGCGCGGACGGTACATCCGCGGCTGGATCGAGCTGCCCGAGGAGTACGACCCGCACGACATCGACGTCGCCGCCGTGCGCCTGAACGGCGTGATCCCGGCCACGCAGCCGTGGCTCTTCCCCTACGACGATCACGACAACGACGGCATCCTGGAACGGCGCGTGCTCTTCGACCGCGAGCAGTTCCAGGAGATCGTCCCGCAAGGTGATAGCGTACCAGTGAGGATAACCGGCGAGCTGACGAGCGGAGAGCGGTTTGCCGGGGACGACACCATTCGCACCCTCCGCCCGCTGGTCACGCAGCCCAGCGCGGACGCCACGTTGCACGCGGGGACGATCTTCAACATCCAGTGGGTGTCGCCCGAAGGTGTGCAGGTGGACTTCGTCGACGTGCATTACTCCCTCAACGACGGCCGCGACTGGAGCCCCATCGCCGAGGGCATCCCCGACAACGGCAGCGTCGAGTGGCTGGTGCCGCATGCATTCTCGGACTCGGTACGCGTGATGGTCACCATCTACAAGGACTGCCACAAGATCTGCTTCGCCATCGGGGCGGGCATGAGCGGTATGTTCGAGATCACCATGCCGCTGGCCACGGCGCTCTCGAGCTTCGACCTTTCCATCGAGGAGGGCGCGGCCGTGATGCGCTGGCGCACCGCGGTCGAGTTCGGCGTGCGCGGCTTCCGCGTGCACCGCTCCGACCAGTCCGAGGGCATCTACCGGGAGGTGACCGAAGAGCTCGTGCCCGCTGTCAACCGCCCCGACGGCGGCCGCTACGAGTGGCGCGACGAGAGCGTGCGCCCCAACCGAGCGTACTACTACAAGCTCGAGGAAGTGACCGACGCGGGCGTGGGCGGCGTGTTCGGCCCCTACAAGGTGACCTACCGCGCCTCGTTCGAGCTCGGGCAGAACGTGCCCAACCCGTTCAACCCGACGACGACGATCAAGTTCACTATTCCCGACAAGGCACTCGTGCGCCTGCGCGTCTACGACGTGGCCGGGCGCCTCGTTCGCACCCTCGTCGACGAGGAGCGGGTGGCGGACTTCTACAAGGTCGTGTGGGACGGCCACGACAACCGCGGCTCGCGCGTGTCGAGCGGCATCTACTTCTATAGCCTGGAGGCGGGCAAGCACCGGGCGACGAAGAAAATGCTGCTGCTGAAGTAACGGCGGGGCGGGAGCCGCCGGCATCGCAACGAAGACCCGGCCCGGATCGCATGCGACCGGGCCGGGTCTTTCTGTTCGAGGCGATGGGTGAGCTGGGTCAGCCGATGCTGCAGGTCATGTCGGCGCCGCAGCACAGGGGCGACTTGACCATGCCGTGACCCTCCGGACACTTGGTGACGTGGACCTTGGTCCCGTCGTCCTTGGTGACGGTGTCGTGCACGAGCTGCTTGCCGCACTTGCCACAGGTCATGGTGCCGATGCTCATTCCGCATTTCTCGCAGGTGTAAAACGCCATTGGTTCCTCTCCTGTTTCGAATTTCGTGTGTACGGACCCGCCGAATATACGGGACGACGGCAGCGGGGAAAAGCTCCGCCTGGCCAGGCGCCCGGTCTGCTCTATAACATATTGTCATTAATTAGGTTATAATGAGAGTTCCGGCCCTGCGACATCCGTATGGATACGCAACCGGGAGATGGATCGACGCGTCCGAATTCTATATACTCAGTGCTTCCAACTCCGAACGGAAGAGTCGCTGTGACCCGCACACCCAAGGAGGATTCCATGACAAGCAAACGCGTCGGGCTGGCGGCCCGCGTGGCACCGCTCGTGCTTCTACTGCTGCCAGTCCTGGCGACGGCGCAGACCAAGCTGCTGCGCTTCCCGGACATCCATGACGACCGCATTGCCTTCTGCTACGCGGGCGACATCTGGGTGGCGGGTGCGAAGGGGGGAACGGCGCTCCGGCTCACCGCCCATCCGGGGCAGGAGCTATTCCCGAAATTCTCTCCGGACGGGAAGTGGGTCGCCTTCACGGGGCAGTACGACGGCGACGAGCAAGTCTACGTCATCCCGGTGAAGGGCGGCTCGCCCAGGCAGCTCACGTTCTATCCGGCGCGCGGGCCGCTGCCGCCGCGCTGGGGCATGGACAACCAGGTCTACGGCTGGACGGTGGACGGCAAAGCGGTGCTCTTCCGTTCGATGCGCTACGGGTGGGACCTCACGGACACGCGCCTCTTTACGGTGGCGGTGGACGGCGGGCTGCCCGAGCCGCTGCCGATGCCGGTCTCCGGCGCAGGCGACTACTCCCCGGACGGCACCAAGGTCGTCTACTCGCCGCTCATTCGCGACTTCCGCACGTGGAAGCGCTACGAGGGCGGCTGGGCGCAGGATCTCTACATCTTCGACCTGGGCACCTACGAGGCGACGCAGGTGACGAAGCACAAGCGCACGGATCGCGATCCGATGTGGGTAGGGAACACGATCTACTTCACGTCGGACCGCGACGGGACGCTCAACCTCTACGCCTTCGACATCGCCTCGGGCTCAACCAAGCAGCTCACGAAGGGCACCACCTTTGACTTGCGCTGGCCCAGCGCCGACGCCGCCGGGCAGATCGTGTACGAGCTGGGCGGCGAGCTGCGCGTGTACGACGCGCGCAGCGGGGAGGACCGCGCGGTGTCCATCTACGTCCCCAACGACGGCTTGGCCATGCGGCCGGCGCGGGTATCGGCGGCCAAGAACATCGAAGGATTCGGGCTCTCGCCCAAGGGCGAGCGTGTGGTCTTCGCCGCGCGCGGCGACATCTTCACCGCGCCCATCGAGAAGGGACCGACGCGCAACCTGACCAATTCCTCGAAGGCGCACGACAAGTGGCCCGCCTGGTCGCCGGACGGGAAGAAGATCGCCTTCATCTCCGACATGAGCGGCGAGGAGGAGCTGTACCTGGTGGCACAGGACGGCGCGGGCGGCGCGGATCAGCTCACCAGCGACGGCGACCAGATGCGCTACCACCCCCTGTGGTCGCCGGACGGCGAACGCATCGCTTTCAGTGACAAGAACGGCCGCATCTTCGTGCTCGACCCGGCCAAGAAGAAGAGCGTGCAGGTCGCCGACGACAAGTCGGGGGGGGTGACGGACTACGCGTGGTCGCCGGGCAGCGGGCACCTGGCCTTCTCGCTCGCCGACGAGACCGAGTTCCGTTCCATCTACATCTGGAGCGCCGCCGACGGCCAGACGCGCCGCGTGACGGGCCCGTACTTCAACGAGTACGAGCCGGTGTGGGATCCCAACGGCAAGTACCTCTACTATTTCTCCGACCGCATGTACGCGCCCCAGATCGGGAGCTACGAGTGGAACTACGTTCTCGACCGGGAGACGGGCATCTACGCCATGGCGCTGCGCGCCGACGTCGAGCACCCGTTCCCGCCGAAGAGCGACGAGGTGACCTTCGACGAAGAGAAGAAGGACGACGACAAGGACAAGGAGAAGGACAAGAAGAAAGAGAAAAAGAAGGAAGTCACCAAGATCGACTTCGAAGGCCTCGCCGCGCGCGTCGCGCGCGTGCCCGTCGAGCCGGACAACTACTACAACCTCTACGCCATCGACGGCCACCTGGTCTACCAGCGCGGCGGCCCCTTCTACTACGGCCGCAAGGGCGACATCAAACCGTCGCTGCGCATCTTCGTCTTCGAGGATCGCGAGGAGAAGACGATGGTCGAGGACGCCAGTGGCTACGCCCTGTCACACGACGGCAAGAAGGTGCTCGTCAGGTCGGGCGGCAAGTACCAGCTCTACGATGCCAAGCCCAGCCCGGGCGAGGCCAAGACGGTGTCCACCGACGGGCTCAAGCTAGACCGCGTGCCCGCCGAGGAGTGGGCGCAGATCTTCGACGAGGTGTGGCGGCGCTTCCGCGACTTCTTCTACGCCGAGAACATGCACGGCTACGACTGGAAGGCGATCGGCGAACGCTACCGTGCCCTGCTTCCGTACGTGGCGCACCGCTCCGATCTCAACTATGTCCTGGGCGAGATGGTGGCGGAGCTCAGCGTCTCGCACGCCTACATCTCCGGCGGCGACTACGACGTTCCCGACCGTCCCAGTGCGGGGCTCCCGGGCGCGCGGCTGGAGCTCGACAAGGAGAACGGCCGCTACCGTATTGCCGAGATCCTGCGCGGACACAACGAGGAAGAGACATACCGCGCCCCGCTCACCGGAGTGGGCATCGACGCGCGCGCGGGCGACTACGTGATGGCCATCGACGGGGTCGAGCTCACCGCCTCGATGAACCCGTACCAGCTCCTACTGCACAAGGCGGATCGTCCGGTCGAGCTAACGCTCAACGCGTCGCCGTCGCTCAAGGGCGCGCGCAAGGTCAAGTACGATCCCGTGGAGAGCGAGCACGAACTGATCTACCTGAGCTGGGTGCTCGGAAACGTCGAGAAGGTCAACCGTGCCACGGGTGGCCGCGTGGGCTACATGCACGTCCCCGACATGGGCTCGGACGGCATCCGCGAGTTCATCAAGTGGTTCTACCCACAGATCCGCAAGGAAGGTCTCGTCGTCGACGTGCGCGGCAACGGGGGCGGGAATGTCTCGCAGATGCTCATCGAGCGGCTGCGGCGGGAGCTATTGTCCATCGACTACTCGCGCAACAGCGACTACGGTCACCCGTACCCGTACACGGTGTTCACCGGACATCTCGTGTGTCTGATCAACGAGACGTCGGCCTCCGACGGCGACATCTTCCCGGCCATGTTCCACAAGGCCGGCCTCGGCCCCATCATCGGCAAGCGAACGTGGGGCGGCGTGATCGGCATCAGCGGCCACGGACCGCTAATCGACGGCGGGTCCGTGTACGCGCCCGAGTACGGTTTCGTCTCCCTCGAGGGCGAGTGGGCCATCGAGAACTGGGGCGTGGAGCCGGACATCGAGGTGGAGAACGATCCCAAGTCCGTGATCGAAGGCCGCGATCCCCAGCTCGAGCGCGGCATCGCGGAGGTCATGAAGCGGATCGAAGCCGACCCGCGCGGGCTGCCCCCGCGGCCCGCGCAGTACCCGGTGAAGACCCGCTGACGACTGGGGCGGGCCGGCTCGCGGCCGGCCCGCCCGCCGCCGGGGGAATCCGCACTCGCCGCCACTCACCGCATGCTAGACTGTCACTCATGAGATCCCGTGCTGCAGCGCTGCTGGCCGCGATCGCGGTGGTGGCGTCCTCGTGCGGAAAGCCGGCGCGCGAAGTCTCTGCCGAGGCGCGCGCGCCCATGCTCCTTCTGGCCGTAGACGGCCTCGAATGGCGCGTGATGGCGCCGCTCCTGGAAGCGGGGCGCATGCCCGTCGTGGCTTCGCTCATGGGGCGGGGCACGTACGGCTACCTGGCCACCATGGAGCCGACCTACTCCGCCGTCATCTGGACGACCATCGCCACTGGCAAGCGTCCCGCCCAGCACGGCATCGAACATTTCATCTACGAGGAGACCATCGGCGGGAAAAAGGAGCACCGCTACTACACGAGCGGGCACCGCGAGACCAAGGCGTTCTGGAACATTCTTTCCGACTACAGCCTCGACGTAGACTGCCTGGGCTGGTGGATCACCTATCCTGCCGAGCCGATCAATGGCGTCATGGTGAGTCAGACCAACACGACCGGCGTCCTGCGCGATCCGCAGCGCGCGCTGTGGAAGGGAACGCTGCTAGAGGGGGTCGAAGGACAAGTGTATCCCCCCGAGCGTCAGAACGAGGTGATGGCGCTGCTCGACGAAGTGGACAGCTCTCTCGACGAACTCACGCGGGAGATCTTCGGCGAGTTCCCGAACCCCATGGACGACTTCGGCAGGCTCATGTGGGATCAGACCCTGTGGGCGTTCCGCGCCGACGCGGTGTACCTGCGCACCGCCCGCGCACTCCTGGATGAGGGCATGCCCTTCGACCTCATGGCCGTGTACGTCGGCGGGCCCGACGTCACGGGGCACCGCTTCTGGCGCTACGCCCATCCCGGGGACTTCTACAACCCGCCGGCACCCGAGCAGATCGAGAACTTCGGCCGCGTGATCGACGACTATTACGCCTACGTCGACCGCGCCATCGGGGAGTTGATCGATGCTGCGCCCGAGGGTACGGCGGTCGTAATCGTCTCCGATCACGGCATGCACACGGTCAACCCGAAGGAGGAGTTCCGCGTGGACAATCCCCCGGATGAGCGCAACTCCGGCAACCACATGGACGCGCCGCCGGGCGTGTTCATCGCCGCAGGGCCGAACATACTCGACGCCACGCCCGGCTCCGATACGCCCGTGCAGCACGTCGTTCCCGACTCGCTGCCACGCGTCGGCGGTGTGCTCGACGTGCTGCCCACGCTGCTGGCGCTCAAGGGCATCCCGCTGGCCGAGGACATGTCGGGCACTCCGCTCGCCGCGGTGATCGACCCGGCGTTGCTCGCCCGCGCGCGCACCTTGCCGCGCGTGAAGACCTACGACGACCGCGCCTGGCAGGGCGCGCGGCGCGAGCGCATTCGCGAGGCCGTCAATCAGAATGAGCGTCTCGAGCAGCTGCGCTCGTTGGGCTACATTCGCTAGTCGATCAGCCGTCCTCGGGCAGGATCTCGTCGGCGCGCTGGTGGAAGCGCCGCGCGTCCGCGGCGTCGCCTGTGCTCTCGGCGACGGTGGCGCGCTTGCGCAGCAGGTGCGCATAGACGGCGCGGTCCCGCGCGAGCGTGGGGGTGTGTGTCAGGCCACGGTCGAGCAGGGTGCGGGCCTCGTCGAGACGGCCTTCGTCCATCAGCAGCGCGGCGAGGTTGCTGTAGCCGTGATAGAACGTGGAATCGGCGGCGATGGCGTCGCCGTACAGGCGCGTGGCGCGCTCGGCGTCTCCGCCGGCCTCGGCGATCACCCCTTGCATGAATCGCGGTGCGGCGTAGCGCGCATCGAGTTCGGCGGCCTGGCGAAAATGCGACTCGGCTTCGACCGTATCGCGCCTGGCCAGCATGACGATTCCCAGATTGTGGCGCGCCACGGGATACTTCTCGTCGGCGATGATCGCTTCGCGCAGCTCGCGCTCGGCCCCGTTCACGTCATCGCTGGAGAACAAGAGCTCTCCTTGCTGGTTGTGCTGGATGGCCGCGCTGCGATTGGCCCTGGCGCGCACGCTCTGCCACACGACGAGCGCGAGCACCACGACCACGGCCGCGGCGAATACTCCCGCCGCCGCCATCACCGCGCGCGTGCGCCGCTTGGCCAGAGCGGCCGCTGCCGCGCCTCCCGCGCCCTCGGGCAGGAGTCCCGATAGCGCGTCGCGAAACCCGCTCGCATCCGTCCATCTCTTGTCCGGCTCCTTCGCGAACGCGCGGTCGAGAGCGTCCTGCAGTCCCGCGGGATAGTCCTGCGAGTGGAGCCGGATCTGCTTGGGCGTTTCGTTCTGGATCGAGTACATCACCGCCATCGGGTGCTCGCCGCGGAAAGGATGCATGCCCGTGAGCATTTCGTGGAGAATGGTAGCGATGGAGAAGAGGTCGCTGCGCGCGTCGAGCTTGCGGCCCATCACCTGCTCGGGGGACATGTAGGGCACCGTGCCGAGCGTGGTACCGTCCTGCGTGAGGGTCTGCATCGACTGCTGGTGCGCCACCCCGAAGTCCATCAGCTTGGGCACCCCCTCCTCGGTGATCATGACGTTCTCCGGCTTGAGGTCGCGGTGGACGATACCCTCGTCGTGCAGGCGTGCGAGCGCGTCCAGCAGGTCGATCATCCAGCGCAAGGCCGTGCGCCAGTCGATGGGGCCTTCTTCGACCACCTCGCGGAGCGTGCGCCCCCGAATCAACTCCATCGCCATGTAGGGGACGCCCACTTCCTCGCCCGCGGCGTAGACCGTGATGATGTGCGGGTGGTTGATGCGGGAGCAGGCGCGCGCCTCGCGGAGGAAGCGTTCTTTGCCCTCGGGGGAGAGGGCCTTGGCGCGGATCACCTTGACCGCGGCGGGGCGGTCGAGCGTGGGGTCGTGCGCGCGATATACCTTGCCCATGCCCCCCTCGCCGAGGACGTCGCGCAGCTGGTATCCCCCGAGCTGTGTGGGCTCCATGCGCTCAGAGTAGCAGCGGCGCGGCCGCCATGGCAAGGCACGGTCCCGGGCGCTCTCGCAACACCTTAGCCGGCTAACGCGCCCCCGACGCCTTGTCCATCTCGGCCAGCGCCTGCTTGGCCTGGCCCGTCTCCGCGTACAACCGCGCCAGAATCGCGTGCAGGGCGGCGTTCTCCGGATCGGCGACCAGCGCGGTGTGCGTCTCGTCGATGGCGTCCTCGAGCAGGCCGCGGTCGAAGAGGATGCTCGCTCGCGTCAGGTGGTAAGCCGTCGAGCTCGGCGTCTTATCGGGGTCGATGGTGGCGAGTGTTTCGTCCAACATGGTCGACTCCTCCTCGGACATCACCTCGAAGAACACGGCCTGGGTGCGCAACGGCGGGAAGCGCAGCGGGTCGGTCGTCTCGAGGGTCCACGAGTAGGACGTGCCGGGCACGAGCGCCGGCGCGCCGCTGGGATAGAGGAGGCTCGTGGCGCCGGAGATCTCCCCCTGCCAGTGCACGCCCGCGGTGGTATAGACGACGAGCCGCAGCTCCGCGGAGGGGTCGGCGGTCTCCCAGCGGAACTCTGGAAGGGCCTCGCGGATCTTGGTCTGGCGGGGCGCGAGGGCCACGAGCTCCGGGCTCTTTTCCGCCGAGCGCAACCCGGTGAGCACGCTGGTGCCCTCGGCGTTCTTGAGCCTCACGAAATTGTGCACGACTTCGAAGGTCTTCTCACCCGTCTCCTCGGCGGCGCGCGGCGACGGCGATCCGGCCGGCTGCTTAGCCTTGATCTGCATGCCGCTGTTCGCTCCGATCTCCACCCAGGTGCCGTCCTCGAACATGATCTCGGCGCGCGCGTCGAGGCCGGTCTTGACGCGGTCGCCCGAGTGCAGCGTCAACCCGAAGGCGCCCGCTTCGTTCGCACCGCCCGCGCGCACCACGCTCACGGAGCCGCTGCACGCCATCAGCACGGCCGCCGGCGTGAGGTGTGCCTCGTCGGCCAGCGCCGGCGCACCGGGCGAGAAGCAAAGCGCGGCGATCAGCAAGGACAGCGTCGAGCGTCGAAACATGGGCGACCTCCATTTCAAGTTATTATTTGCCAATAGCTTGCGCTGGCTACCGACCGGGGACACCCGTCCCCCTTCGCCATTATGACAGATCGGGCGGGCGGAAGTTGGCGGCTTTTTCTGCCCGCCGTCACCCCTCGATAGTATACTGTCCGCCCGGCCCGGTTCCCGCCGATCGCCATGTACAAGGTTGCCTTCGATACCTTCGGGTGCCGCCTCAACCAGGCGGAGACCGCCGCGCTCCACGACCGCTTCCGCGCGCGCGGCTACGAGCCCACCGACGACGTCGGCGAGGCCGATCTGTTCGTGATCAATACGTGCACGCTCACCACGCAGGCGGGGGCGAAGTGCCGCCGCCGGATCCGCTCGGTGATCCGCCGCAACCCCGACGCGTGCATCGCCGCCGTGGGGTGCCACGCGCAGACCGACGCGGAGATGCTCGCGCGCATCCGCGGGGTCGACTACATCGTGGGCACCGCCGACAAGCTGCGCCTGGCGGAGCTGATCCCCTCGCCGGCCAAGCTGCCCGAACCGCTGGTGGTTCGCAACGCGGTGACGCTCGGCGTGTTCACCATCGAGGGCACGGGCCGCTACCCGGGGACCACGCGGGCCAACCTCAAGGTCCAGGAGGGCTGCGACTTCGCGTGCGCCTTCTGCATCATCCCGCGCAGCCGCGGCCGCGCGCGCAGCCGCGCCTATGAGGACATCCTTCGCGAAGCACGCGCGCTCGCGCAAGCCGGCCACCGCGAGATCGTGGTCACCGGCGTCAACATGGGAACGTGGCGCGACGGCCGTCGCACCTTCGCCGACGTGGCCCGCGCCCTGTGCGATGTCGATGGTCTCGACCGCGTGCGCCTCTCTTCGATCGAGCCGACCACGATCGAGCGCGCGATCGTTCGAGAAATGGCGCGGCCCGGTTCGAAGCTCTGCCCCTATCTCCACGTGCCCGTCCAGAGCGGCGACGACGCCGTGCTGGCGCGCATGCGTCGCAAGTACACGTCGGCCGAATTCCGCGGTTTTCTCGAGGATGCGCTCGCGCGCGTGCCCGACCTGGGCCTGGGGACGGACGTGATGGTGGGTTTTCCGGGCGAGGACGAGGGTGCGTTCGCGCGCTCGGCGGCGCTGGTGGCCGAGCTGCCCTTCACCAACGTGCACGTGTTCAGCTTCTCCGCGCGGCCGCGCACCAGCGCGTATCAGATGCCAGAGCGCGTGGAGCCGGTGATCGTACGCGAGCGCAGTGAGCGGCTGCACCGTCTGGCGGCCGCGCGCCAGGCGGAGTCCTACGCCGCCTACCAGGGGCGCACGCTCCGCGTGCTCTTCGAGCAGCGCCTCTCCGACGGATCCACCGTCGGCTTCACCGACAACTACATCCGCGTGTCCGTCGACACGCCGCGCGACCTGGCCAACCAGCTCGCCCGCGTGCGCATCACGGGCGTGCGTCCGGCGTCGGCTGGGCTTCCCATTGCGGCCGTGGGCGAGCTCGTCGCCTGAGCCACGCTACGCATTGACACCGCCTCTGCGATCCGCCTTACTCCACATGGTGGGAGCCGCTGCGGCTGGCGGTTCCTTGCCGCTCCTCCAATGAGCAAACCATCCCTCTCGTTGCGCATCATGGGCGCGCTCGCGCTCGCGGCCCTGGGCGGGTGCGGCGGTCCTCCGACCGCGCGCCTGGACGGCGTGGCGGACGAGGCTTGCCGCGTCGTATCGGTGGCGGGGGCTGGCGTGGACACCGTCACCGTTGCCCTTCTCGGTCCCATCGATCCGGCGTACGCGCCGTGGGGGCACAACGCGAGCGAGCAGCTCGTGTTCGGCCACCTCTACGAAACGCTGATCACGGTGGACTGCGCCGGAAACGTGCGCCCCGGGCTGGCCGAGTCGTGGAAGCGCGAAGGGGACGGCCGGCGCTGGCTCTTTCGCTTGAGCAGGGCGGCCCGGTTCTGGGACGGATGGCGCGTGACGCCGCGCGACGTCGTGCAAAGTTGGCAGGACGCGCTGACGCTCGGGACCGTCGTCGACTCGGCGGCGGTGGCCGGCGATCACAGCGTGCGCGTCTATCTGCGCGAGCCGCGGCGGAAGGTGCCGCGCGCCCTCGCCGCTCCGGCGTTCGCGGTGGCCAGGCCCTCGCTCGATTCGCCGTGGCCGGTCGGCACGGGGCCGTACCGCGTCGCGGCCGGCGGAGACGGCGGCACGAGCGCGCGGCGGAGGCTGTGGTTGCACTCCGCCTTCGGCGGCGCCGGTCCCACCCTCTGCTTCCTCGCCGCCGCCGGCCGCGACCCGCGCGACCTCCTGGAACGCGGGGTCGACGTGCTGGTAACGTCGGACCGCTCCGTCATCGACTACGCGGCGAGCGCGCCGCAATGGACGGCGGTCCCGCTGCCGTGGAACCGCACATACGTCCTTCTCTCCACTTCGCGGATCGCGGCGCTGCGCCGCGGCGAGGTGGTGGTGGCGCTCGGTGCCGGCCTTACCGCCGCGCTGGCGCGCGACGCGGTTCGCGGCGACGCGCGCGGCCACGCGCTTCCGTCGTGGTGGAGCGACCTCGGCGGCTGCGCTGCTCCGGCGGAGGTGACATCGTGGCCCGCCGCCGCAGACGCCGGCGATCCGCCGCCGCCCCGGCGCATCGTCTACGACGCGGCGGATCCGGTCGCGCGCGATCTGGCCGAGCGCCTCGTCGCGCTGGCGGGCGCGCCGCCCGCGACGTCGCCGGAGGCCGCCGCCATCGCCGCCGCGGTGCCGGGGATCGCGAGTGCCTCATCGCCCGCGGTGGCCGGGGGATTGAGCGCTCGGGCGCTCGCGCGCAGTCTTCGCTTGGGGGACGATTTCGCGTACATCGTGTCCGTGCCGCTGGTCACGCCGATCCCGTGTTACGAGGCCCGAACGCTGGTGCGGCATGCGCCGTGGCTGGGGAGCGGGGCGGACGCCCTCGCCGAAGCGGTCGTCCCGCTCGTGGACACGCGCGCGCACCTGATTCTGGGCATCGGGGGTTTCGAGCTCTTCGCGGACGGCTACGGCCACCTCCGCATCGCCGCCGGCGCGCGCCCGGAGAGGGGGCGCCAATGACTTTCCGCCTGCGCCTGCTGCTGGCGCTCTCCGCCGCCGTGCTTGTTCCCATCGCCCTGCTTGCCGTCTTCGTTCGTCACGAGATGACGGGGCGCTTGACCGCTCAATACGAGCGCCGCGTGGAGGCCCTGGTCGCCGTCATCGAAGAGGATCTCACCCAGGAAGACGACGCGATCGCGTCCGCGCTGGCGAGCGTGCGCGCAGCACTCGCCGACGACAACCGGTTCCGGCGCGGCGCCGTCGACGGCGCCGCCGACCAGAGGCGTTACGTGCTCGACTACGCCGTCGGCGCGATGCGCCTCGCCGGTCTCTCCATGCTGCAGATACAGGACGAGGCCGGCCGCATCGTGAGCTCGGGACACTTTCGCAACGACTACGACCGCATGGAGCCGGAGCTTCCGTCGCTCCTGTCCTCCGTGGTCGCCGGAATGGCGCTCGTGCCGGCGCGCGCCCCCGACGCGTCTTTCCTGGCGCTCGCGCGCCTGGACTCCGTGCGGATCGGCGGGCGGCGGTTCACGATCGTTGGCGGGCGGGCGGTGGAGCCATCTTTTCTGGCGGGGCTCGTCGGCGACTCCGACCTCGCGGTGGCGCTGAGCCATCCGGGCGGGGTCCTTGCCTCGGGCGAGGAGCGCGCGGACATCCACGAGGCGGTGGTGCGGGAGCTGAGCGTGCCCTTCGTCGACGCAGCGCACCGCGAGGTGGCGCTGGCAAGCTTTCGCGTTTCGCACGGACTCTCCGAGCTGGAGGCGCTGCGCGCCGGCATCGATCGCTGGTTCGTGATCGCCCTGGTCGTCACGATGCTAGTGGCCGTTCTGCTCGCCGGCGCGCTGGCGGCGCGACTGGGGCAGCC
>JAOTVO010000262.1 GCA_029863355.1 Candidatus Krumholzibacteriia bacterium | reverse complement strand
GCATCTCGCTGGGCGGCATGAAAGACGAGGCGGAGATCCGCGGCCACCGGCGCACCTACATTGGCTCGCTCCCCGGGCGGGTCATCCAGGGCATGCGCACGGCGGGGAGCAACAACCCCGTGTTCATGCTGGACGAAGTCGACAAGCTGGGCAGCGATTTCCGTGGCGACCCATCGTCGGCGTTACTCGAGGTGCTCGACCCGGCGCAGAACGACTCTTTCGAGGACCACTACCTGAACATCCCCTTCGACCTCTCCAACGTGTTCTTCATCACTACGGCGAACCTGCTGGACCCCGTCCCCAGGCCGCTGCTGGACCGGATGGAGGTGATGGAGATCCCCGGCTACATCACCATGGAGAAGATGGAGATCGCGAAGCGCTACCTCCTGCCGCGCCAGATGGAAGAGAACGGCGTGCCCGAGAAGACGCTGACCATATCCGAGGAGGGTCTGAGGCACATCATCCGCCACTACACGCGCGAGGCGGGTGTGCGCGAGCTCGAACGCAAACTGGGGGCCATCTGCCGCAAGACGGCGCGCCGGCTGGTGACGGGCAATCGGCGGCCGGTGAAGGTGACCGTGCGCACCGCCTCCAAGTTCCTCGGACTCGAGGAGTACCATAGCGAGATCGCGCGCAAACGGCCGGCGGTGGGTGTGGTGACGGGCATGGCCAAGACCATGACGGGTGGGGACATCCTCTTCATCGAAGCGGTCAAGATGAAGGGGACGGGGAAGCTGCGACTGACGGGGCAGCTGGGCGGCGTGATGCGCGAGAGCGCGGAGGCAGCGATGAGCTTCGTCGCGGCCAACTACCTGGCCAAGTCGCCCGAGCCGGACTTCTTCCACACGCACGATATTCACATTCACGTTCCCGCCGGCGCGGTGCCCAAGGACGGGCCCAGCGCCGGGGTGGCCATTGCCACCACGATCGCCTCGCTCCTGTTCGGTCGCGCGGCGCGCAACGACGTGGCCATGACCGGAGAGGTGACGCTTACGGGGCAGGTGCTCGCCATCGGCGGGCTCAAGGACAAGGTCATTGCCGCCCACCGCGCCGGCATTCGCACCATCCTCCTGCCCCAGGCCAATCGCAGGGATCTGACGGAGATCCCCGAGTCGATCAAGAAGGATCTGGAGCTGGTGACGATCTCGCGCTGTTCGGAGGCGATCGAGAGGACACTGGTAGAGACGTAGGGGGGCGCCCGGCCGGCGGTGGCGGCCGGGGGACGGCCCGCGGAGACGGGACCATGAGCGCAACGTCGATCGCGCACAGGAAGGACGCCGTGGTGGGCATGCTCACCCCGCTGCTGGGCCGGCTGGTCCGGCAGGAGTCCTTTTCGCTGCCGGCCGACGTGGGCAACGATTCCCGCGCGCTGGTGGTCGACTCCGGCGACCTCACCGAGTTGCTCTTCTTCGCGCCCGTCATCAAGCACCTCAAGCATCGTTTTCCCACCATGCGGATCACGGGACTGGTGCGCGAGGGCAACGGGGAGCTGATCCGCACCATGGAGCAGATCAGCGAGCTGATCAGCTACGAGCCCGAGCACCTGTCGCTGACCTCCACTACGTATTTCTCCCTTCTGAAACGACTGAAATCCCGCGAATTCGATGTCGTCTTCCTGCTGGGCAGGGAATTCAGCCTGCCACGCTCGCTCCTCGCGCTGGCCACGCGCGCCCGCGTGCGCGTCGGGTTCTCGAGCACGCACACCTACCCGTTTCTCAACTGCGAGATCCGTCCCGGCGACGGCCCGCGCTACGAGGGCCCGCGGGCGCTGGGCTTCCTGGGGGCGCTGGGGCTCTCGCCCGGGGGCGCGATTCCGGGATGGACGCTGCCCGAGCAGGACGCACGCTGGGCAAGCCAAATGATCCACTTCCGCAAGCCCGAGAAAGACACGCGGCTCGTCGCCGTGGACCCCGGCATGGGCAAGGGGGAACACCGGCTCGTCGATCGGTCCCTGGCCTACATGGTGGACAAGATTGCCGGACGCTATCCGTCGCGCGTGCTGGTCCTGTCCAACAACCTGGACGCCAAGGGGTTGGACCGCTTCCGGGCCCTGCTCGGCAGCGACCTGGTGGACCTCCGGCCCAAGAACGTCAAGGAAGCCCTTGCGCTGCTCTCGCGCTCGGACTTAGTCTTGGCGGGTAACACGGATTTCTTTCACTTCGCGGTGAGCATGCGTCTGCCGACGCTGGGGTTCTTCACGCGGTACGACGCGCCCAACTGGTTCCCGAAGGGAACGCCGTGGGTCCAGATCATCCAGGGCGTGAAGGGGCAGAAGCTGTCCCTCGACGAGGTGTTCTCGAAGATCGACACCCTCCTGCAGTTGTCCGGCAAGTAGCGTCGCCCTCGCCGACCCCGCCGGGCCCGGCGGGGCGATGTCCCATCCCATGAGCACGTACAGGCGCCTGTTGAGATACGTTGTTCCGTACTGGAAGCGCATGGTGCTGCTCCTGGCCGTCATCGCCGTGTTCGCTTCGCTCTCCAGCGTTTCGCTCACGCTCATTCCGCCGTTCATCCGCATCCTCCTCGACGAGAGCCCAGCCCCAGCGCTGGAGACCGCCGGCGCCCCGGGGGCACGGGGAGAGGGCATCCCGCTGCCGGCGGCCGTCGAGCGGATCAAGGAGCGCGCGCAGCACCGCTTCGAGTCCTACATGTACGCGGGCAGCGCGCGCGACCGTCTGTGGCGTTTCTGTCGGGTGATCGTGCTGCTGATGCTGGTGAAGAACATCTTCGGCTACCTGCAGACCTATATGACGGAGTACCTGGAACAGAAGGTCCTCTACCGTATACGCCGCGACGTGTACGCGCACGTGCTCGACCTTCCCCTGTCGTACTTCGACCGCGAGCGCTCGGGCCACCTCATATCCAAGATCACCAACGACGTGACCATGTTGCGCGGTTCGGTGATCGGCGTCACCGCCAGCGTCATACGCAACGTGCTAATGACGCTGATAGCGGTGGTGATCATCCTGTTGGTGAGCTGGAAGCTCACCCTGATCGCGCTGCTCGTCGTGCCCGTCAACGTAGTCCTCGTGGGCGCGATCGGACGGCGCCTGCGGCGGCGCAGCCATCGCGCGCAGGAGCGCATGGCGGACATGACGGCCAACCTCGAGGAAGCGATCACGGGCGTGCGGGTCGTCAAGGCGTTCGTGCGCGGTGCCTATGAGCGCCTGCGCTTCGAGGGGTTCAACCACCGTTACGCCGTCCAGAACATCCGCATGAACCTGTGGGCGGCGCTGACGTCGCCCACCTCGGAACTGCTCGGCGCACTGTCCTTCGTGGTCATCCTCTGGTACGGCGGGCTCCTCGTGGTCGAGGGGGCCGTACCGCCGGAGAACCTGGTGATGTTCGTGGGCGCCATGCTCTTCGTGATCACACCGGTCAAGGCGCTGAGCCGACTCAACAACCTCATTCAGCAGAGCCTGGCGGCCGCGCAGCGCGTTTTCGCGCTGCTCGACGTGCCCGGAGAGCCGCTCGACGCCCCCGGACGCCAGGCGGCGTTCACGCGCGAGATTCGTTTCGACGCGGTCTCGTTCGCGTACGTCTCCGGCGAGCCGGTGCTCCGCGACGTGAGCTTTGGCGTCGCACCGGGCGAGGTCGTCGCCATCGTGGGGCCGAGCGGAGCGGGCAAATCGACGCTGGTCGATCTCATCCCGCGCTTCTACACGCCGACGGCGGGCCGCGTGCTGCTCGACGGCGTGGACACGCGCGAGATCCAGCTGGGATCCCTGCGCGGGCTCATGGGCATCGTCACGCAGGAGACGATCCTGTTCAACGACACGGTGCGCAGGAACATCGCCTACGGCTCCGAGGCGTGCCCGCAGGAGGACGTGGAGCACGCGGCGCGCGTGGCCAACGCGCACGAGTTCATCGTCCGCATGCCGCACGGCTACGATACCGTGATCGGCGACCGCGGCGTGCAGCTCTCCGGCGGGCAGCGCCAGCGGCTGGCCATCGCGCGCGCCCTGCTGCGTGACCCGCAGATACTCATCTTCGACGAAGCCACCAGCGCGCTCGACACCGAGAGCGAACGCCTGGTGCAAGAGGCGATCGACCGGCTCTTGCAGGGGCGGACGACCTTCGTGATC
>JAOTVO010000261.1 GCA_029863355.1 Candidatus Krumholzibacteriia bacterium | reverse complement strand
CTCTGAAAAGAGCATCGAGCGCATCAACCTCCCCTTCTCGTCGTAATAGCGCTCCCACACGGGCAGATAACCGTCCTCGCGCACGGCCGACACCACCTGGGCCCATACCACGGGCACCCCGTCGTGGGGGACGCTCCTTATATAGATGAGGCCCTGCTCGGGCGCCTCCACGCTCGCCAGCTCGTGGTCGTAGTCGTCGACGAAGGAGATCTCGCTCACCACGTCGTCGTTGGTGAAGTCCGACCCCATCCACGCGCTGGTCATCATCGAGGGCGGCACCTTGATCACCTTGTTGACGTTGGGCAGGAAGTTCCACATCTCCTTGCCGATGCGCAGCGTGCCCACGCCCCGCTCCTTGCGCGGCGCGTTGATGCGGATGAATGTGCGGTCGGTCCCCTCCGTCCACATGTCCATCTCCAGCGTGCGTTCCCAATCGGGGGTGACGATGCGCATCTCCAGCGAACCGCGGCTCGACGCGCTGCGAAAGAGCTGGTCGAGCTCGCGCACGATGCGGTCGACGTCGGGCGCGGCGGCGGCCTGGCCACACGCGGGGCGCGGCGCGAGGAGGGCGGCGCAGAGGGCAGCCCAAACGGCTAGAGTGACGAGAGCGAGGCGCACGAGCTTCACGGACAAACCGAAGACGCGGGAAGGCAAAACGCGACAAACCCATGCTAGCCCGGCGTTCCGCCGCTGGCAACCGTTTCCCGGCGCCGCGACGATTGTGCCGTGCGCAGCGGCGCCTGTTGCGCTATAATTCCAGTGTGGCCGAAAGGAGGCCGCTGCGGACCGGAATCTATGAGCAAGCCGAATTCGCTTTTCGAGGGCCCTCGTAAGTGAAGCGAGCGTTTGAGGTTACAGAACGCCCGCGCGCGGAGAGGGCCTATCTCGTTGGGGTGAGCCTGCCCCAGGGCTCGGTGGCCCAGGAGCGGGAGCATCTGGAGGAGCTCGCGCAGCTCGCCTCCACGGCGGGCGCGGTGGTGGTGGGGAGCGCCGTCCAGGCGCGCACGCGCATCGACGGGGCCACCTACATCGGCGCGGGCAAGGCGCGCATGATCGGGGAGGAGTGCGCGCGCCTGGGCGCCAACCTGGTCATCTTCGACGACGACCTCTCTCCGGCTCAGGCGAACAACCTCGAGAAGATCCTGAGCTTCAACGTCATCGACCGCACCGAGCTGATCCTCGACATCTTCGCGCGCCACGCCAAAACACAGCAGTCGAAGATCCAGGTGGAGCTGGCGCAGCTGCAGTACGCGCTCCCGCGCCTGCGCCGGATGTGGGATCACCTCTCACGCCAGGCGGGCGGCATCGGCACGCGCGGACCGGGCGAGACGCAGCTCGAGGTGGACCGGCGGCGCATCCATCAGCGCATGGGACACCTGCGCCGCGAGCTCGGGCGCATCGGCACGCGCCGGGAGACGCTGCGCCGCAGCCGCGAAGGAATGCCGGTGGTAGCGCTGGTCGGCTACACCAACGCGGGCAAATCGTCTCTGATGCGCCGGCTCACGGGCGCCGACGCCCTCGTGCGCGACCAGCTCTTCGCCACTCTCGACACGATGACGCGTCGCATGGTCACGCGCAACCACGGCGACATCCTCCTCGTCGACACGGTGGGCTTCATCCGCAAGCTCCCGGACCACTTGGTGACGAGCTTCAAGGCCACGCTCGAAGACACCGCGCAGGCTGACCTCTACCTCCACGTCGTCGATCTCTCGCACGGCAGCTACGAGGAGCAGATGGCGGTCACCGACAGCACCATGGCCACCATCGACGGGACCGGCACGCGCACCATCCACGTGTTCAACAAGATCGACCGCCTGCTGCCGGAACAGATCGACGGCCTCCACGACCGCCACCCCGACGGCGTGTTCGTCTCCGCGCACGATGGCACGGGCGTGGACGTGCTGCGCGGCCACGTGGAAGCGCAATTCTACGGCGGTAACGTTCGCGTCGAGATCCGAGTGGGCGCGGGAGACGGCCGCGCGCTCGCCAGCGTGCGCCGTCTGGTCCACGACGCCGTCGTGGACTACCAGGAGGACGTCTGCGTGATCGGCGGCTCGGTGGAGAACCGCGACATGGGACGCCTGGAAGCCGTCGACGGCGCCAGCGTCCGCTTCCTCTTCTGACCCCCCCGTCAGGCCGATTGCTGCTGAACGTTCCCTACCGGCGCTCGGCCCGGGCAGCGCGGAACTCCGCCTTCACCGTGTCCAGGCGCGGCGAGTTCGCCTTGAACTCGTAGTTGCCATCCAGTTTGAGCACGACGAATTGCGAGAGGAGTGCGAATGCCAGGGGGATGGCGTACGGAACGAAGCGGCGGAAGCGATGGTGGGCGAGCAGGCGTGAGCCGAGGACGGTGGCGGAGGCGAGGATCATGACGAAGCCGACCGACACCAGGTAGAGGTAGCGGATGTTGAGCCAATCCACCGGCCAGCGGAAGAAGCAGAACGGCGCGACGGTGATGTAAGTCCACACGATGAAGAAGCGAATCACGCGGTTGCCGAATACGAACCCGAACACGGAATACGAAACGATGCAGAAGAAGATCAGGATGCGAATCTCCGTGGCCAGCTGATAGATGAACTGAACCGCACCGCCGGAATGGGTCACCAAGGCGGAGTACTGGATGGGAAAGACCATGCGTACGAGGTAGGCGGCGACGTTCTTGGGCACCGTCCAGCTGATAACGAAGTCAGACGCTCCTGGAAACGATGGCAGCAGGGCGAGCTTGAGCACGAGCACGGCGAACGCGGCCACGGCGATTATGGTGAAGTTGCTATCGAAGAGGCGGCGGCCGGTCTGTTCGCGAAAGAACAGATTGAAGGCGAGCATGCAGCCCAGCAAGCTGAAGGACGTCGCCTTGGAGAGCAGGCTCAGGGCGAAGAACAGCATGCACAAGACGAAATTGCGCGTCCACGCCTGCCCACGCTCGGCGAGTTCGTTGCGCGCGTAGAAGATCATGGTGAGCAGCGTGAGCATCGTGATGACGAGGTCGCCCACGCCCGAGACGACCATGACGGCCTTGCCGTAGTTACCCACCGCCAGCGCGAAGAGCACGCCCGACACGATGGCAATGGTGCGATCGCGCAGGAGCGTGAGCACGAGGAAGTAGACGAGAAACGCGTTGACGGCATGGACGACGACGTTGAAGGCGTAGTACCCCGTGGGGTTCACGTCGAAGAGGAGGAACTCGACGTAGAAGACGAGGTTGACGAGGGGCTGGAAGGTCTGGTGCGGCGCGCGCGCGAAGATCTGCCGCCAGTCGCCGTCGATGCGCAGCGCCTGCAGCAGGTACTCGTAGTCGCCCGAGTGCCAGAACGGGTTGTTGCGAGCCGGCGCGAAGAAGGCGAAGCCGAGGGCCAAGAGCGAGGCGAGGAAAAGCAGGTTTTTGAGCACCGCCGATGGCTGACGGCCTGCCGCCGAATGCCCCATGGAGTCCCCCCCCGCGGGATTAGGTCCGGAGCCACGTGGAGGGGATGGTAGCCCGAGGCGGTCGGGCCCGTCCAGGAAAATCATTAGGACGCAAAGAGTTGTGCGTCGCGGCGCCGGTCCGCCCCTCCCCGGGCGGGCCCCGCCCGCCCCGGCGGTCGGCGGTCGGAATACTCCTTGCTCGCTTCACGGCAGCGGTGCTACAAGGAAACCGCTTTCCACCGCCACCACCCCGCCCGGGAGGGAATGTTGGGTCCAACACGCATCGGCGCGCCGGAGTTCGTCTCCGTCCGCCCGCTCGTCTACGGGCTTCTGCGCGAGCCGGCCGCGCGGGTGGCCTTCGCCTACCGCTCGCCCGCCGTCCTCGCGGAGATGCTCGGGCGCGAGCTGCTCGACGCGGCGCTGATTCCCAGCATCGAATTCCTGCGCGGCGTCGGTCGCCACATCATCGAAGGGCCGGCGCTGGTGGCGCGGCCGGGTCGGGGAAGCGTGCTCCTGGTCACGCGCAAACCGCTCGAGAACCTGGCTTCCGTCGCGGTCACCGAGTCCTGCCGCTCGCCGGTAGCGGTGCTGCGCGTGGTGCTGGCGGAGACGCTCGGCGTCACTCCCGATTTCCTCGTGGAGAAGAATCCCTCTGCGTGGCAGGAACGCCACGACGCCGTGCT
>JAOTVO010000260.1 GCA_029863355.1 Candidatus Krumholzibacteriia bacterium | reverse complement strand
CGCCATGGATCCCGAGTGCGTCCTCTACGACGAGCCCACCACCGGGCTCGATCCCATCATGGCCGACGTGATCAACACCCTGATCCTCAAGCTCAAGCGCGAGTTGGGAATCACCAGCGTCGTGGTCACGCACGACCTGGCCAGCGCCTACAAGGTGGCCGACCGCGTGGCCATGCTGCACGAGGGGCGCATCATCTTCGACGGCACGCCTGACCAGGTGCGCGCGGCGGACGACCCCATCGTGCGCCAGTTCGTCGAGGGCCGCGCCGAGAACCTCGCGGGCGCGGGAGGACACGCGTGAAAACGAGGATGGCATAGTGACGCGCCGCGGGCTCGAGATCCGCGTGGGCGCGGTGGTGGTCGTGGCCTCCGTGATCGCCGTGGTGGGCACCATGTGGTTCCAGCGCTTTCGCCTGGTGGAGAAGCGCTATGCGTTCTTCGTGCAATTCGAGGAGATCGGCGGGCTGGTGCCGGGCGATCCCATCCATATAAATGGCGTCGAGCTGGGGCGCGTCAACGGCGTGAGCCTGGGCGCGCGGCGCGTCACCGTGGAGATGGGCGTGCGCGAGGGCGTGCCCGTGCCCGACGACTCGCGCATCGTCTTGAAGAGCATCGGCATCATGGGCGAGCGCTTCGTCGAGATCACGCAGGGACATTCGCCACGTCTCGTGGCGCCCGGGGACACGCTCGACGGCGCGTTTCTCATGGGGCTGAGCGAGGTGATGGGCTCGGCCGGCGGCATCCTCGAGGAGGTCGAGCGCGCCGCGCGCAGCGTGCGCGAGGTCGCCGAGTCGCTCGCCGGCGAGGGAAGGGTGGGCAAGACCATGCAGAACCTCGCCGACGTGAGCGGCAGCTTGCGCGACATGACCACCGGCGAGGACGCCGCGCTGGCCAATGCCATCGCGCGCTTCGACCACACCGCCACCCTGCTCGACAGCCTCGTCGCCACCCACTACGCCGCGCTCGACACCTCGCTCGCCGCCGTGGGCCGCGCCGGCGGGCGCATCGAAGTGGCCGCCGGCAACCTCGAAGCCATATCCGACGACATCCGAGACATCACGCGCGCGCTCCGCGACGGCGAAGGCACCGCCGGCCGCCTCATCTATAGCGACTCCCTCGCCGTGCGCATGGAGTCCGCGATGGCGCGCATAGACTCGCTCATCGACGACATCAAGATGCGCCCCGGCCGCTACGTCACCTTCAAGCTTTTCTGACGGAGGAACGAAGACCATGCACGCAGCAGCACTGATCATGGCAGGCGGAAGCGCCGAGCGCTTCGGTGGAGCGCGCAAGGCGCTGACACCGGTCGCCGGCAAGCCCATGGTGTCCTGGTCCGTGGCGCTCTTCGGGGCGCTCCCCGAGATCAAGGCCGTCGTGCTCGTCGTGCCCGCCGGCGCCGAGAGCGAATTCCGCACCGCCGTCTCCACGCACGGGGCGAAGGTCGCCGCCATCGTCGCCGGCGGCGCCACCCGCCAGGAGTCCGTGCGCATCGGCCTCGCTGCGCTCCCCGCGCAAACCACCCACGTGCTCGTCCACGACGCCGCGCGCCCGTGCGCATCCGCCGAGCTGGTGAAACGCGTACACGCCGCCCTCTATGAAAGCAGCGCCGTCGTCCCCGTCGTCCAAGCCACCGACACCCTCGTGCGCAAGAGCGGCGAGCAAATAAAGGAAATCGTCGAGCGCTCGAAGATCGCCGGCGTACAGACCCCCCAGGGCTTCACCGTCGCCCTCCTCCAGCGCGCCCACGCCCAGGCCCGCGACACCGGCGCCGCCGGGACCGACGACGGCTCCCTCGTCCTCGCCCTCGGCGAGCCCCTCGCCACCGTCGCCGGCGAGCACACCAACATCAAGGTGACCTATCCCGACGACGTCGCCATCGCCCAAGCCATCCTCTCCGCCCGCCCTTGACGGGAGGATCGTATAGGCGTTCAATAGACACACCATGGCCCCCGAAACCAGAATCGGCATCGGCTACGACGTCCACCCCGTGACCGAAGGTCGCAAGCTCATGCTCGGGTGCGTCCACTTCGCCGACAGCAACGTCGGCCTCGACGGCCACTCCGACGCCGACGTCGTCGCCCACGCCATCTGCGACGCCCTCCTCGGCGCCGCCGGCCTCGGCGACATCGGCGAGCACTTCCCCCCATCCGACGAAAAGTGGAAGGACCACCCCGGCTCCGCCTTCCTCCAAGCCGTCGGGCACATGCTGCGCCACGCTGGCCACCACATTGTCAATATTGATTGCACCGTCCTCGCCGACGTCGTCCGCCTCGGCGACCGCAAGCACCAGATGGCCGTCACCATCGCCAGCCACCTCGCCATCGACCGCTCCCGCGTGAGCGTCAAAGCCACCACGTTCGAAGGCCACGGCACCATCGGCCGCGGCGAAGTCATCGCCTGCGAAGCGGTCGCCTCGCTTCACACGCGTTGATAGACACGCGCAATGGAACTGGTGTTGTTAAGCGACACCCATGGTCGCCATGGAGAGGTCGAAATCCCCAACGGTGACGTCCTGATTCATGCTGGGGACTTTGGCGCGTGGTTCGGGACGATGGAGGAGCTGGAGGAGTTCAACGACTTCCTGGGCCAGCTGCCTCATGCGCACAAGATCGTCGTGGCGGGAAACCATGACTTCTGCTTCGAGCGTGCAAACGCCGACGCGCGCAAAGCACTGACGAACGCACATTACCTTCAGGACGAGTCACTCGAAATCGATGGCGTGAAGTTCTATGGCAGCCCGTGGCAGCCCGAATTCCTGAACCTCGCGTTCAATTTGCGGCGTGGCGAGCCTCTGCGACGCAAGTGGGAGATGGTCCCTCCCGATACGGACGTTTTGATCACGCACGGACCGCCGCACGGAATCGGAGACGAGACACTCGACGGGCTCCATGTGGGCTGCGAAGAGCTGCTGCTTCGTGTGAAGCAGGTCAAACCGCGCGTCCACGTCTTCGGGCACATTCACGAGGGCAGAGGCAAGTATGAGATCGAAGGTACCGTCTTCGTGAACGCGGTGACGAATCGTGCCGGACGTTCGCCGTTCCTGTTGAGTCTGACTATCGCCATCTAGCTGGCCGTTGTGAAATGCCCCGGCTTGACCCCCGCCCCCGAAACCGCCAAACTGAGTCCATGACCGAGCCTTCCGGATCCGTTCGTGTGCGCTTTGCGCCCAGTCCCACGGGGTATCTGCACGTGGGGGGTGCGCGTACGGCCATCTTCAACTGGCTGTGGGCGCGGCATACGGGTGGGGCGTTCGTGCTGCGCATCGAGGATACGGACGTGGAGCGCTCGACGCGGGAGAGCGAGGCGGCGTTGATCGAGGATCTGCGCTGGCTGGGGCTGGATTGGGACGAGGGGCCGGACGTGGGCGGGCCGCACGCGCCGTACCGGCAGAGCGAGCGGCTGGATCTGTACGGCGCGATCGCGACGGATCTAGTCGCGCGCGGTTTGGCCTACCCGTGCTTCTGTCCGGAGGAGGAGCTGGAGCGGAAGCGGAAGGAGGCGCTCACCATAGGTCTGCCGCCGAAGTACGACGGCGCCTGCCGGTCGCTCACTTCGCAGGAGTTGGCGGCCAAGCGCGCGGCGGGGCTGCCGGAGGCGACACGCTTTCGGGTGCCGCCGGACATGGTGGTCTTCGACGACGTGGTGCGCGGGGCGATGGAACTGCACACGAGCATGGTGGGGGATTTCGTTTTAGTGCGCGCGAATGGGCTCCCCACGTACAACTTCGCGGCGGCCGTGGACGACCACCGCATGGGCATCACGCACGTGATCCGCGGCGAGGAGCACCTGTCGAACACGCTGCGGCAGATGTTGATCTACCGGGCGATGGGTGCCGTGCCGCCGGTCTTCGCGCACGCGCCGCTCATTCTGGCGGAGGACCGCTCGAAGCTCTCGAAGCGGCACGGCGGCAGCTCGGTGGGCGAGCTGCGCGCGGGCGGTTTCGTCGCGGGCGCGGTGCTGAACTACCTGGTGCTCCTGGGCTGGTCGCACCCTGATGCGCGCGAGGTGGTGACGCGCGACGAGCTGATCGCGGCCTTTTCGCTGGAGCGCATCAACGCGTCGGCCGCGGTCTTCGACCGGCACAAGCTGGTGT
>JAOTVO010000259.1 GCA_029863355.1 Candidatus Krumholzibacteriia bacterium | reverse complement strand
TCGCGTCGCCCCGTGCCGCGGCGAGGCGATAGATGCGCGTGGGCTCGCCGCCGGCGTGGTGATCGCACACGTAGATCTCGCCGTCCTCGTCCACGCCGAAGGACGAGATCATGAGGTCGGTGTCGAGGATCTCGGCGTTCTGGATGCGCGCGCCGTCGTAGAAGAGCGCCCATATGCGCCCCGAGCCGTAGTCGCCGTAGATGTAGCGGCCCACGAGGTCGGGCAGCGCGCAGCCGCGGTAGACGTAGCCGCCGGTGACCGAGATGCCCAGCTCGCGCCCGTAGGCCCACACCGGCGGCGCCAGGTCGCCCCCGTCGGCGCAGAGCCGAGAGCGGTCCGACCGCGGCATGTAGGGCACGTAACCCTCGCGGCAGTCCCACCCGTAGTTGCGCCCCTTCTCGACCACGTCGATCTCCTCCCAGAGGTTCTGTCCCACGTCGCCCGTCCACAGCCAGCCCGTCTCCGGATCGAAGCAGAGGCGCCACGGGTTGCGCAGTCCGTAGGCCCAGATCTCCTCGCGCCAGCCCTCGATGTTGCCGGCGAAGGGGTTGTCGGGCGGAATCGCGTAGGGACGCGCGGAGACGTCGAGGCGCAGGATCGCACCCAGGAGCGTGGCGCGGTTCTGCGCGTTGCCGGCGGGGTCGCCGGCCGCTCCGCCGTCGCCGAGGGCGAGGTAGAGATGGCCGTCGGGACCGAACGCCACCTGCCCGCCGTTGTGGTTCGACCACGGTTGGTCCACATCGAGCACGACCTCTTCGCTCGCCGCGTCGGCGCGCTCGGGGTGCGCGGGATCGAGGTAAAAGCGCGACACGCGCCCCCGGCGGTCGAAGAGGCCGGAGACGGTGTAATAGACGAAGAACTCGCCCGTCTCGGCGAAGCGTGGCGAGAAGGCGAGGCCGAGGAGACCCATCTCGTTGCCCTTCGTGCTCACGCGCTCGCGGATGTCGAGGAAGATCTGGTTGGTGGCAATGTCCATCGAGCGCCCGACCGACTGGATCACGCCGGCCTGCTCGACCACGAAGAGCCGGCCGCTCCCGTCGCGCGCCGTCTGCAAGTCGACGGGCTTGCGAAAGGTGACGGGGCCGAAGACCTCCACCAGATCATACGCCCCGCCCGCCTTCTGCGCGAGCGCCACGCCCGGGGCGAGTGTCGCCGCCGCCAGCGCGGCGGCGAGTGCCACGCGCGCGGGCGCGGCGGACACGGCGAAGCGTATCGGCACGGCGCTCACGGATTCGTGCTGTTGAAGACCACGACGCGCCCCGCCTGCTCCGCGGCAAAGAGACGCGCCGAGCCGTCGCCGGGGTGCTGCAGGTCGACGGCGTAGCTCGGCGCGTACTCCGGGAAGACCTGCGCGAGCGCGTACGTATAGACGCCCGGCGTGACCTCGGTCTGCTCGATGCGGTGGAGTTTGCCCGAGGCGGCGGCGGCGTACTGTACCAGATAGAGCGCGTTGTCCTTGTCGATCCCGAAGGTCGAAATCAAGAACGTCGCGTCCACGAGCAGCTCGTTGGTGGCGGGGTTCACGCCGTCGTAGGTGAGCGCCCAGATGCGGCCGGAGCCGTAGTCGGCGAAGACGTACTTGCCCTCGACCGAAGTGAGCGAATCACCGCGGTAGACGTAGCCGCCCGTCACGGAGTTGCCGCTCGAGCGGCCGTACTCCCACACCGGATCGACCGTGCCCGCGACGGGGCACACGGCCGAGGGGCCGCCGGGGGGGCCGTTGTAGTCGTGCGCGCCCTCGCGGCAGTCCCAGCCGTAGTTCATGCCGCTCTCGACCACGTCGATCTCTTCCCACGTGAGCTGTCCCACGTCGCCCACCCACAGGCGGCCCGTCGGCGGATCGAACGAGAAGCGCCACGGGTTGCGCAGTCCGTACGCGTAGATCTCCTCGCGGTAACCGTCCGTGTTGCCCGCGAACGGGTTGTCCGGCGGAATCGCGTAGGGGTTTCCGGAATCGACGTCGATGCGCAGGATCTTGCCCAGCAGGTTGGTGCGGTCCTGCGCGTTGTCCTGCGGGTCGCCGCCGCTGCCGCCGTCGCCGGCGGCGATGTAGAGGTAGTCGTCCGCGCCGAAGGCGATCTGGCCGGCGTTGTGGTTGTCGAAGGGCTGCGAGAATTCCAGGATGACGCTCTCGCTCCCCGGGTCGGCCGCGTTGGGGTCGAGCGCGCTCACCCGAAAGCGCGAGACGCGTGACACGCGCGACCCGCCCCCGCCAGCGGTGTAGTAGACGAAGAACTGGCCGTTGGTCTCGTACTTCGGGTGGAAGGCAAGACCGAGGAGACCCAACTCCCCGACGCCGGGGTTCGACGCCACCCGCGCCGAGATGTCCAGGAAAACGAGGACGGAATCCGGCAAGGGCGGCGGGCCGTTGCCGTTGCCGTTTGGCGGCGGCGCCTGGGGATCGTCCTCGCACGCGGCGAAGGCGAGAAGCGCCAGGAACAGACCGGCTATCGTGCGTCTCATTGCTCTCCTCCCACGGGGCGGGGCAGTCGGCTCAGCACCGCGTCGAGCACGCGGTGGCACTCGTCGAAAGGTACACCCTGGGCCAGCATCTCGCCAGGGGTTTGCACCCAGGGTCCCGGCGCGAGGTCCGACGCGCAGTGCGCGACGAGCGCCGATACGCCCTCGTGGTGATCCAAGCGGGCGTCTCGAAGGAAACGTGCTGGAAGTAGTCGATATGCAATGTGAAGGTATGCTACCGGACTGGCTGTTCGTTCAGCGTCCAGTCGTAGTCGAAGTACTTGACCGCGTAGTCGGACTCGAGGAGATAGCGGCGATCCGCCTCGTTCAGGTAGCCGCTCACGAAGGTGACGACGGCGCGCTCCTCGTCGTCCGCGACGTGCCCGTTGCCGCCCTCGCCGTAGCGCGCCACGAAGTCGCCGCCGAACCAGTCGAAGATGGCCGACAGGCGTACGGTGCCCGCCTTGCGGTCGAGGGCGAACTTGCCGCGGGTGCAGAGGAAGCGGCGCGCCTGGTCGTCGAGCTGCTCGTCCAGGCGCGCGCCCGTGTAGGGCTCGCCCCGGAGCCGGGGGCAGGAGACGGCCGCGCACACGAGCGCCATGTGCACTCGCGGCTCGGCGTAGCGCGTGCGCAGGATGGCGTGCTCGATGTGGTCGAGCGTCACCTTCTCCTCCATCACCTCGAACATGACGCCGTCCCACGCCCCCGCGATCTGCCGGATGCTGTTCTTGGGATAGACGAGCGATTTGATGCGGGACGACTGGATGGGATAGTAGTCGACGATCAAGACGAGCGTGAGCGCGTTGTAAGCGTTGATCCACGTGGCGATCTGCTCGGCCTCGCTCCAGGCATCGTAGCGCGCGGCGTCGAGCTCGGCCAGCGCGCGCGCAAAGGCGTCGAGCGGGGCACGGTTCTCCTTCAAACCGGCGTAGTCGACCCGTCCGTCCCCGTCCACGAACGCCGACAGCACGGCGGCGTAGTCGCCCGTATCGAGGGGCTGGGCGGGTGTGGCCGGCGCGGCGGCCATGATCAGGGCGGCGGCGACGGGGATAAATGCTGCGCGCATCATGCGGACCTCCGTGACCTCATTATATACGCGGGCCAGTAGCGCAGGATGGTACCGATGATCTTCGTCCCCGCCCGGACCGTTCCCCCGACCGTTCCCGATATCTTGGACTTCCCCACGCGCCGGCGGTAGCGCACCGGCACCTCGACCACGCGCAGACCCGCCGCCAGCGCCTTGGCCTGCATCTCCACGTTCCAGCCGAAGGTTGGGTCGCGCATGCCCAGCGCGAGCAGCCGCTCGCGGCGGATAGCGCGAAACGGTCCCATGTCGGTGAAGCGGCGCCCGTAGAGGGCGTGCATCAGGCGGCACGCGAGCGCGTTGCCCCAGCGCTGGTTCCAGGGCAGCGCACCCGCTTCCGCGCGCCCCAGCGTGCGCGAGCCGATCACGAAGTCCGCCTCGCCGGAAGCGATGGGACGGAGCAGCTCGGGGAGGTCCTGCGGGTAGTCGGAATGGTCGGCGTCCAGGATGACGATCACCTCGGTCTCCGCACCCGTCGCGGCGATTCCGCGCAGGCACGCCGCGCCGTATCCACGCCTCGTTTCGCGCAAGACTTCGGCGCCGTGCGCCGCCGCCACTT
>JAOTVO010000258.1 GCA_029863355.1 Candidatus Krumholzibacteriia bacterium | reverse complement strand
GCCTTGGAACAGGCTCGACCCGACTCCGTACATGTCGACCGGGACGCCCAGCTCCTCGAACTGCCGGATCTTCTCTACCGTGAAGCCGCCCGACACGACGATCCGCACATGCCCGAATCCCTCCCGGTCGAGCGCGCGCCGCACGTTCCATACGAGCTGGGGATTCACGCCGGTGGGCCTGAAATCCCCCATCTGGGGAACGATCGAGCGGTCCACCAGCGTCTCGGAGGTGTCGAGACGGACGCCGTACAGCCGTTCCCCCAGGGCCCGCGCGACTTTGAGCGACGTCCCGACGCAGTCGTTCTCGAAGTCCACCAGCGTGATCAGGCGCACGGACGGGTCCATGTACTGTGCGAACCGCTGCGCCGCGAGCACCGTGTCGCCGCCGTAGGCCGCGATGAGCGCGTGCGGCACCGTACCGATCCCCTCCGAACCCCACCACGACGCCTGCGCGTCAGTCGAGACACCGATCGCGCCGGCGATATGCGCAGCATACCCGTCGCCGGTCTGCACCAGCCAGTGGTCGTGGCGGGCGGGAAAGAACATCACCTGCTTCGGCTTGGCCGCGTCCACGACGCGACGCGTGTTGGTGCCGACACGTGTGCGGCGCGCGAGCACGCCCAGATAGAGGGTCTCCAGCACGGCAAACGCGTCGTACGGACCATCGATCAGCATCACGGTCTCGCGCGGCGCCACCTCGTCACCATCGTACAGTGCATGCACTTCGAGGTCACCCCACGACTGGGCGCACAGCTTGAGAATCGCGATGGCCTCGTCGACGCCCCCGAGGAACGCGGCGGACTTCCCAAACACCTGCATGGTGACGCGGGGTCGGTGCCCGTCCGCCACCAAGAGGTCGCGGGCCCGGACGAAGTACTTATCGGAGTAGTACCCCTCCCGCATCCGGTCCACCGGAAGGTGAAAGATGCTCGGATCGAGACGGGTACGTTTCACGATCGCTGCTCATGCACCGGGTGGGCGTCCGTCACAGCGGGAGGCGGCGCGCGATGCGCAACTCGGTCGAATCCGGGTACTTCACCAGCAGCTGATCCAACAGGGCGTCGGCGCGGGGCTTGTCATACATGCGCTCGCGGTAGATCTCCGCCAAGCGGATCCCGGCGAGGATCTCGCGTTGCCGCGGCAGCTCTGGTTGGGCGAGCCGCGCTTCCAGATCGGCGATTTCGTCGTCGAGCGTGATGACCGAGCCCGTGAACAACTGGCGGTAGAGAAACTGTCCCAGGGGCGCGAGGAGCATGTCGTACAGATGCGCGCCGAAGATCCACAGCGTCCACAGACCACCGAGCAGGCCCAGCCCGCGCCACGGGATCTCGCCCGAGTCAATCGCCACCACGACCGTGCCGACGCCGGCGACAACCATGGCGCCGACGAAGATGCCGCGAACCACGTCCAGTGGCTCGGGTGGGTCGAGGGGGTCGAATCGCACAGTACGATTGTAGGAATAGCGCCGGGTGTGAGCAAGTTGACACCGCGCCGCGCCCGGGCTAAAACCTTAGCCGTCCCCCTCGTCGCGGAGTCGTCGTGGCAGACCTCGTTTCCCGCCGGGATTTCGTGACGGCTGCGACCGGCGCGCTGGCAGTGGGCCCCGGGCTCGGGATTCCCCATCCGCTCCGCCCGGTCCGGCCGATCGCGCGTCCCGGCTGGGCGTCGGTGCCGGTCGCCATTTCGAGCGCCAACTCGTTGGCCCCCGTCGCGCGCGCGTACGAGCTGCTCACCGCCGGTGCCGACCCGCTCGATGCGGTCGTCGAGGGCGCCAAGATCCAGGAGCTGGACCCCGCCGACGACTCGGTGGGCTATGGCGGGCTCCCCAACGCGGAGGGGGTCGTCCAGCTCGACGCCTCCTGCATGCACGGGCCATCCCGACGTGCGGGGGCGGTCGGCGCCCTCGAGGGCATCAAGACACCCTCGGAGATCGCCAAGCTGGTGCTCAAGTACACAGACCACATCTTACTGGTCGGCGAGGGCGCCAAGCGCTTCGCGCTGTCGTACGGCTATCGCGAGGAAGACCTGTTGACCCCGCAGTCGCGGGAAAAGTGGCTGCACTGGCGGGCCAACCTCAATCCTAGCGACGACTGGCTCGATGTTCCCGACGACGAGCGCCTCGTCAAACGGCCGACGGGCACGATCAACTGTAACGCCGTCAGCCCGGCCGGCGAGATCGCCTCGGTCACGACCACCTCCGGGCTCGCCTGGAAGATCCCGGGCCGGGTGGGGGACAGCCCGATCACGGGAGCGGGCCAGTATTGCGACAACGACGTCGGCGCGGCGGGCTCGACCGGCCGCGGTGAAGCCAATATCAAAGTCTGCGGGGCGTTTTTGACGGTGGAACACATGCGGCGGGGAATGACGCCTATCGACGCCTGCCTCGAGACGCTGCGGCGTGCGGTCCGCATGACCGAGGCGCGCCTGCTCGACCCCACCGGCCGCCCCCGCTTTGGGCTCTCCTTCTACGCCGTGAACAAGCGAGGCCAGTTCGGCGCTGCGTCGCTCACTCCCGCCCGCTTCGCCGTCTGCGACGCGAGCGGGGCACGCTACGTCGACACGGCCGCCCTGTACGGATGATCCCGCTCCGCTCCCTGCAGGCCGCCGTGCTCGGCCTCGCCCTCGTCCCACAGGCGGCGACCGCTCAGCGCTACTGGAAGGACACACTCTACCCGTTCGTCTACTACACGAGCATCGACAAGTTCTGGTTCGGCGGCTACTACGCCAAGTACAGTCCGATCGGGTACATCGACCGCCCGGAGCGCTACCTCGCCTCGTTCAACCTGACGGCGGCCGCGAGCACCGAGGGCAGCTATCGCGCGGTCCTGCTCGCGGACCTCCCGGCCTGGTGGGACAACTGGCGGATCTCGGCCACTGCCTTCGCCGTCCGGTTCAATCGGCTTGGGTATTTCGGCCTGGGAAACGAGACACCCTACGACCGCGACAGCATCTCGGCCGACAACCCGTATCACTACGCCGTCAGTCGAACGACCCAGCAGATCCGTGCGACCGTGCAGCGCCGGGTGATCGGGCATCTCCGGGTTCTGGCGGGTGGCGTGTTGGAGCACACCGACTACCGCACCTTGCCGGGCGGCAATGTGTTTCGGAAAGAGTTGGCGGACAGCAGTCTGACAGAGGGCCAGGTCGGCTTCCTCGATCTGGTTGGGCGGTTCGGCCTCGTGTTCGACACGCGCGACAACGAACTCGATCCGCACCGCGGCGTGCTGCTCGAGGCGTTGTTCGGGGGCGGCGAAGGGTATTCGCGGTTCACCGCGCACGCACGGGCGTTCGTGCAGCCGGTGGAACCCCTCACGGTGGCGGGCAGGATCGGCATCGAGGCCATGCCGGGCGATCCGCCACTGGCTCCGATGACGCAGATGGAATCGAGCGAGGTACCGTTCGTCGCCGTCGGCGGCTATTACTCCCTGCGGGGGTATTACGAAGGGCGCTTCGCGGGTCCCGGCAAGCTGCTCGGCGGGATCGAGGCGCGCTACGCCCTGCTGTGGGCACCCAGCATTCTCGAGCTGAAGCTCGTGGGATTCTATGACGTGGGGCGCGTCTTCGGACCCGGGGAAACCGTGCAGTTGACGACCCGAGGTCTGCATCACGGCGGGGGAGGAGCAGTGGCTCTGCGCCTCGGCCGCAACACGCTGGTGACGGCGGGCGTTGGATTCAGCCCCGAGGGATCGACCTACCTGTTCGGCACGACCTGGAGCTTCTGACCGCCTCGCGCCGCTACATCTCCTGAATCTCGAGGCCCCGCTTTGCCAGTTCCGCGATGTAGTCGGCACAGGGCACCACCTCGTCGGGAGTGGCAACTCCAGCGGTGGCGATCCGGCCGTCCGCCTGCATCACCCCGGTGATCGCCAGGGAGAAGCCGGTCGCGCGCATCATCGCGCTGATCCCCCGCTTCGCGTCGTAGGTGTCCACCATCTGCCACGCCGCACGGCGTCCGTCGGCCGCCGTGACCTCGACCCGCAAAGCCACGAGATCTCGCCCGCGCGGTCGCGTGAGCCGCGGCGACACCGTGGCGATGAACACGTCACGTGGGACCGCTTTGGTGCCGTCGCGCAGCGTCACCGGCTTCAGGTCGAGCAGTCCGAGTTCCCGGATTGGG
>JAOTVO010000257.1 GCA_029863355.1 Candidatus Krumholzibacteriia bacterium | reverse complement strand
CGACTCGGTCTTCGCCCGCGCGGAGCACGTGCTGGGCATGGAGTTCCGCGTCGGCCGGGTGACCGGGGTGCCGTTGGAACCCCGGGCGGCGCTCGCCGACTTCGATGCGGGCACGGGTCGCTACAGACTCTACGCGGGGAGCAACGGCGCGGTGCGGCACAAACAGCAGATCGCAAAGGCGCTTGCCGAGGATCCGGAGAATCTGCGCGTGCTGTGTTTCGACGTGGGCGGCAACTTCGGCACCAAGAATCGCGTCTACGTGGAGTTCGGCCTCGTGCTCTGGGCGGCACGCAAGCTCGGACGGCCCATCAAGTTCGTGGCATCGCGCTCGGAGTCCTTCCTGAGCGACTACCAGGGCCGCGACCTCGTCACGAAAGTCGAGCTCGCCCTGGACGCGGACGGACGTTTCCTAGCCTATCGCGCGTCCAACCTGAGCAACGTGGGCGCGCGCATCGTTTCGCTGTCCCCGCTGGGTAAAGGCATCGCGCTCGTCACCGGCAGCTACGACATACCGGTAGCGAGCGCGCGCGCGCGGGCCGTGTTCACCAACACCGTCCCCACGCAGGCCTACCGCAGCTCGGGCCGACCCGAGGTCATCCACGCCCTGGAACGGCTCATCGACACTGCGGCGGCCGAGCTCGGGTTCGATCCCGCCGAGCTGCGCCGTAAGAATCTGGTTCCGCCCGCGGCCATGCCGTACACGAACCCGCTCGGTGTCACCTACGACAGCGGTGAGTACGAGATCAACATGGATCGCGCTATGGCGCTCGCGGACTGGGAGGGCTTTCCCGAGCGGGAGGCCGAGGCCCGGGCCCGCGGCAGGCGGCTGGGGAGGGGTCTGGCGAACTATGTGGAGTCCTCTATCGGCAGCCCCCACGAGCGTGCGGAGATCACAGTCAGGGCCGAGGGAACGATCGAAGTGATCATCGGCACGCAGCCCACCGGGCAGGGCCAGGAAACCAGCTTCGCTCAGGTCACGGCGGATTTCCTCGGCGTTGCGGTGGACGCCGTGCAGATCATCATCGGCGATACCGACGTCGTGCGCTCGGGTGGCGGCTCGCACTCGGGCCGTTCGATGCGGCACGCCGGCACGGTGCTGTATCTCGCCAGCGAGCAGCTCGTCGCCAGGGCCCGGCGCATAGCGGCACACGTCTTCGAAGTCCCGGAGTCCTCCGTCACCTTCTCCGCAGGCGTATTCGCCCTGCCGGGGGGGCAGCGGTCAGTGGACTGGTTTGAGCTCGCGCGGCGCGCGGCGCAGGCCAAGCTCCCGGAGGACCTCGCCGCCGGCCTCTACGTCGACCGAGCCAACGAGATGCACACGCCGGTGTTCCCGAACGGGTGCGCGGTGTGCGAGGTGGAGGTGGATCCCGACACCGGCTTCGTGAAGATCACCCGCTACGTCTCGGTCGACGACGTCGGCCGAGTGATCAACCCTCTGATCGTCGATGGGCAGACACACGGCTCGATCGCGCAAGGCGTTGGTCAGGCATTATGGGAGCAGTGCTACCTCGATCCCGATTCCGGCCAGCCGCTGAGCGGCTCTCTGCTGGATTACGCGCTGCCGCATGCCGAGGATCTGCCCTCGTTCGTCACCGACCTCAACGAGGTGCTCTCGCCCACGAATCCCCTGGGGATCAAATCCGGCGGGGAGGGGCCGACGACGGCGGCTCTGCCCGTAGTCGTCAACGCCATCGTGAACGCGCTCAGGGAGTACGGAGTGCGCGACGTCGAGATGCCGGCCACCCCGTTTCGGGTGTGGCGAGCGATTCGCGACGCTCGCTCGGCCGGTGCCGTATCATGAGCACCGAGGCCTGCAAATGAGCGTTGCGACGTCCCCCGACCGCGTCGATTTGATTGCGTTTCCCGGCGCGCCGAACCTACCGATTTTCGTGGCCATGCAAGAGCGGTTCTTCGAGAGGGCGGGTGTCGACGTGGACTTGGAGACTACGCCGAGCTCGAGCTACCAGATCGCGAACTTGGTCGCCGGCAAGTATCAGATCGGTGCGACGGCCTTCGACAATGTGGTCGCGTACCAGGAAGGGCAGGGCGCGGTCGAGCTCGACGCCTCGCCCGACCTTTTCGCCTTCATGGGCGCGACGCAGATCGAGCTCTCCCTGGTGGTCGCGCCCGATATCGAGGGCTACGACGACTTGCGGGGCCGCTCGCTGGCCTTAGACGCACTGTCCACCGGCTTTGCTTTCGTGCTCTATCACATGCTCGAACACGCCGGGCTGGGCGCCGGCGATTACACGCTCGCAGCCGTCGGCGCCACACCGCAGCGATGGGAGGCGGTGAAGGCGGGCGAGCACGCCGGCACGTTGACCATAGAGCCCTTCACGAGTCTCGCCGTTGCCAACGGCTTCCGCATTCTCGACACCAGCCGGACGGCGCTCGATCACTACCAGGGCGGGGTGTTCGCTGCGAGCCGCGCCTGGGCCGCCGAGAACGCCGGGGCGCTGGCGGGCTTCATCCGCGGGTACCTCCGGGGCCTGGCGTGGACGCTCGATCCGGCCAACCGGGAATCGGCCACGGAGACGTTGCTGCGCCGCATGCCCGCGATCAAGCCCCAGCTCGCCGGTGCCGTGATGCGCAAACTGCTGAATCCGGCGACGGGCCTGACACCCATGGGGCGAGTGGACGATGCGGGCGTCGCGGCCGTGTTGGACCTGCGCAGCCGCTACGGCTCGCCGGCCCGGCCCCTGCGCGATCCGGGGCGCTACCTGGACCTCAGCTACTACGACCAGGCGCTACCCCTCGATTCAGGCTGAGGTCTCTCGGTTAACACATTAATATAGGGGGAATAATGTGAGATCGGGCGGGCCGACTGGCCGGCGCGGGACCCGCCGCGGGCAAGGTGGCAATGGGATCGCGCAAGCTCTATTCTCTTGGAGGTTTGCGCGCCGGCTGCCGACCCGCCGGCCGCGAGGTTGCACGAACGGGGAAACACCATGAAGCCGAGTGACCAGGGCGAAGGCCTGAATCGAAGAGAGTTCCTGTCCTCCGCTACCGCGGCCGGTGTCGCTGCGGCGGCGTTGGCCAAGCCCGACGGGGCGTCCGCCCAGGACGCGGGGCAACCGATGGCTGCCGCGGCGCCGCCCACGCCCGCACAGCTCGCCATGGAGTATGACGACCCCGCCGGTTACAGCGCCGAGGAGATCCGGGACTACTTCGTGAAGCACCCGGGCTCGGACTTTATGGTCGACGTCATCCGAAGCCTCGACATCGACTATGTCACCACGAACCCCGGCTCGAGCTTCCGCGGCATCCACGAATCCATCGTCAACTACGCCGGTAACCAGAAGCCCGAGCTGCTGACCTGCCCGCACGAGGAGCAGGCGATCGCGATGGCGCACGGCTACGCGAAGGTGGCGGGCAAGCCGCTGGCCATGCTGGCGCACGGCACGGTCGGTTTCCAGCATGCCGCCATGGCCGTTTATAACGCGTGGTGCGACCGCGCCCCGATGGTGATACTGGGCGGCAACCATTACGACGTCACACACCGCCGGTCCGGCGTGGAGTGGGCGCATTCTGCACAGGACGCGGCTCGCGTCGTGCGCGACTACATCAAGTGGGATGACACGCCTCAGTCCTTGCAGCACTTCGCGGAGTCGATGATGCGTGCGTACAAGATCGCGATGACACCACCCATGGGCCCGGTGGCCGTGATCCTGGACGGGCATCTGCAGGAGGAGGGCATCGGTGATCAGGACCTGCGCATCCCGGCGATGGCGCCGACTCAGCCGCCCGCCGGAGATCCGGCCGCCATCGCGGAGGCCGCTCGCTGGCTGGTAGCGGCGCAGTCCCCCGTCATCGTGGCGGATCGGATGGCCCACGATCAGACAGGCATCGAGCGGCTGGTCGCGCTCGCCGAGGCCCTGCAGGCGCCCGTCGTGGACATGGCGGGGCGCATGAATTTCCCGAACACCCATTACCTGGCCCAGGGACGCAGTCTCGTCGCCCAATCCGACGTTATCTTGGGGCTGGAGCTGAACGACACCTGGGGGCTCGTCAATCTCCTCAGGGACCGAGTCGTCAAGGACGCGCAGCGCATCGCGCGGCCGGACGCGCGGGTCATCAGCATCGGTGTCAACGACCTGTTCCTGAAGTCCAATTATCAGAACTTCC
>JAOTVO010000256.1 GCA_029863355.1 Candidatus Krumholzibacteriia bacterium | reverse complement strand
GATCGAGCACGACCTGCTGGATCCGGAGATCAACCTAGCCTTCGGCGTCTGGTATGCCGCCTCGCTGCTCGACGCCGGCGGGGGCGAGCCCGTGTGGATGCTGGCCGCGTACAACGCGGGGCCGGGCAACGCCCGCCGCTGGTTCTCGGGTGTTCCCGAGGGGGCGCCCACCGTGCGCGTAGTCGAGGGCATCGATTTCAGGGAGACGCGCCAGTATGTGCAGCGCATCGTCGAGTCGGCGCACGTCTACCACACGCTGTATTTCAGCGGTGCTGGCGGCGGCGGCGCTCGCTAGCGGCGCCGCCGCGAGCGCCCGCGGGAGCCGGCGACCCACCACGCTCGTCTTTCCCCCCTGGACGCACACGTACGGGTTCAACAAGTTCCGGCAGTTCCACATGACGCTGCACGGTGGACGCGACCGCCGCATCGACGACCCGCAGGGCATCGCCGTCGCCCGGCTAGACGCTACCAACGGGCCGGAAACAGGCGACGACGACGAGGTGACCGTGCTGGGCGTGAACGCCGGCCGGGGCGAGGTGGTTTACAACCCCACGATCTACACGCTGGCGTTCCTGCCGCGGCGTTTGCGCGGCCCGATCGGCGTGGCGCTGGACGCGTGCGGGCGCGCCGCGGTGGCGGAGGCCGGCGCCGACCGCCTCGTGCTGCTGCGTGTGGCGGCGAATGGGCGCCTGCGCGTCGAGCGCGACGTGGACTTCGCTGAGTCAGGTCGGCCGCTCGCCGCGCCCGCCGGCGTGGCCATCGCGGCGGGCCGACTCTACGTGGCCGACGCGGGCGGCAATCGCGTGGTGGTCGCCGACACCTCGGGCCGCTACCTCGACTCCTGGGGCGGGTTCTACGCGCCCTTCGGCGTGGCGGCGATCGACGGCCCCGAGGCCAACTTCTACGGCGCACGTCTGGTGGCGGTCACCGACTCGCTCCAGCAGCGGCTCACGCTGCTCGACGGCGACGGCCGGCGCGTGGCCGCCTTGTCCCGCGCGCAAGTGAGCGACGCCGACGGGGCGTTCGCCTTCCCGGCGTTCGACTACTACGCCAATCTCCTCGTGACGGACCCGCGCTCCGAGTGCGTGTACAAGTTCGACCGATGGCTGGCCTTCCTCACGCGCTTCGAGTGCGCGGGGGAGGAGGCGGACGAGCTCGACCAGCCGCGCGGGATCGCCATCCACCGCCGTTTGGGCCAGGTTTTCATAGCCGAATCGAGCGGCGTGAGCTATTACTGGATCGGCACGGACGTGCTCCACCTACGGTCGCGGGCCGCGCTGACCGCAGACGCGGCGGCGTTCGAGGTGCGCTTCCTGCTCACCGAGCACGCGCGCGTGACCGTGGAGCTCGAAGGAACGGACGGGCGGCCCTCGATGACGCTGGCCGAGGACGTGTTCATGGCGGCTGGAACCGTCCGGCGCGTGTTCCGCCAGATCCCGTCGGTGCTTCCGTGCCGCGTTGCAGATTGCAAGTACCGGCTCACCGTCCGTGCGCGACCGACCTACGCGTCGCGCAAACACCTCGAGGCCGTAGCCTCGGCGCCCGTCCGGTGGACCGACCGACTGGAACCATGAGCTTGCCCGACGCCCCGGATACCGCCGGCCACTTCTCGTTGAAGCGCGAGCTCCAGCGCAAGTCCATACATCTGGCCATGATCGCCATCCCGATCTGGGTCTACCTCATGCCCCAGGACAGGGCCCTCCTTGGCCTTATTATTGCTACCTTCGCCACGGTTGCAGTCGACCTCCTGCGGCTCAGCGACCAGCGGCTCAAGAGGTTCTTCTACCAGTTGTTCCGCTCGCTGATCCGGCCGCACGAGGCCGAGCATCTCATCGGGTCGACTTACTACATGATCGCCGCGCTCCTGGCTGTGGTCGCCTTTGACCGGACCATCGCCATCGCGGCGCTGACGTTCCTCGTGCTGGGGGACGCGGCGGCGGCGATCGTCGGAAAACGTTTCGGGCGCCCACTCTATTGGGGGAAGAGCCTGCAGGGAAGCGCGGCCTGCTTCGCCGTTTGCCTGGCGGTGGGTTGGCCGCTCCTCGGCCGAGCGGACGTAGCCGTAGCCGGAGCGCTCACAGCCATGGTGGCCGAGGCGCTGCCGGTCCCGATGGACGACAACATGCGGGTGCCGATCTTCTCCGGCCTGGTCATGCAGCTGGTCGCTCACTTCGCTCAGGGGTAGCAGATGTTTCTCAAACGTTTGTTCAATTTCATCCCGAAGAACGAATTCTCGCGGGCGCTGGGACTGTATAACACCGGTCAGTACCGCAAAGCGCTCGAGAAATTCCAGGAGCTCAAGGGCGTGTCCCAGCGCCACGAGGACGTGGACAAGGACACGCTTGACCTCTACATGTGCGAGACCCACGTCGCGCTCGGCAAGGAGCACGCCGAGCACGGCCGGGACGAGGACGCCATTCGCGAGATGGAGATCGCCGTCACCATCAAGCCGCGGTTCGCCGACCTGCACTACATGCTGGGTACGCTCTACGCCCGCCGCCGCCGCTACGAGGAGGCCAAGGGCTCGTTCGACCGCGCCCTCGAGATCAACAACAAGTTTTTCCGCGCGCGCGTGCACCGGTCGTTGACGCTGCGGGCCACGGGCGACCTGGAGCAGGCGTCGGCCGACCTCGCCGGAACCCGGCACGCTTGCCCGAACTTCTACCGCGAGACCCTCGACAAGCTGGTGCAGGCCGTGCGCGCGGGCGCGAACGAGGAAGAGATCGCGCTGCTCTACCACGAGCTGCTCGAGGAGCGTCCCAGCTCGGCGCAGATCAGCAAGGAGATCGCCGTGGCGGCGATCCAGCGGGGCGACAACGAAGAGGCCATCCGCGAGCTCAAGAAGGCCGTGGCACTCAAGCCCGACTACCCCGACTTGCACAACTACCTGGGCATCGCCTACGGGAACAACGGGATGATCGACGACGCGGTGCAGGAGTTCGAGATCGCGCTGAAGATCAATCCCTACTACATCAAGGCGCGCCTCAACCTGGCCCTCCTCTGCTACGAGAACGGACGCTACGAAGAGGCTCAGGCCCAGCTGGACGAGGTCCTGGCCGTGCAGGCCGACAATCAGCTCGCACGCAACCTGATGGACGAGCTGCGCACGGTCACCGACAGGAAGTAACGCGATGGACCAAAAGACGTCGTTCGTCGATTACTACCAGGTCCTCGGAGTCTGGCCCTCGGCCGACGCCGGTACCGTCAAGAAGGCCTACTTCAAGCTGGCCAAGGTCCATCACCCGGACGTCGTCGCGCAGAAGGGCGCCCCGGACGAGGGCGAGGTGGACTTCAAGCTCATAAACGAGGCGTTCGCCATTCTCAGCGATCCCGTCAGGCGCAGCGAGTTCGACCAGAAGCTCAAGCAGAAGAAGGGCGACAGCGGCCCGCCGGAACGCAAGGAAGCGGACAAGCGCTCGGCGCAGCTCGCCTTCGAACAGGCACGCACAGCGATGAAGGCGAACCGCTACGACAAGGCGGTGGTCCTGCTCAAGAGCGCGATCAAGTACGAAGAGGGCAATGCCGCCTATCACAGCTACTACGGCTTCGCCCTGGCCGTGCTCAAGACGCACCTGCACGAAGCCCGCGATGCGTGCAGGAAGGCTCTGGAGATTGAGTTCTACAACGCCGACTACCACGCCAACCTGGGTTTCGTGTACCACCAGGCCGGCCTGACGAGCACGGCCGACGAGTCCTTCGCGGAGGCCCTCAAGTGGGATCCCGATCACGCCCTGGCCCGGAAGTACCACGGCGCAGGGAAGGGCAGCCGGCCGGCGGGCAAGCCCAAGGGGGGCCTCGGGAGCCTGTTCTCCTTCTTCGGCTTCGGCAAAAAGGACGAAGACGCCAAGTCCAAGTCGAAGGGCAAGAACGGCGCCCGTGACCGCCGCGGCACCCGGACGGGAACGCGCGGCTGAGCGCCTCGCCGGCGCCCTCCAATCCCCTGTTGACACCCCGGACGAGAGGCGCCTACGCTCCCACCCACGGCGCCGCCCCGCGGATGCACTGCGGATCGCGCCGACACCCCGGGCGATGACGCGAACCGTCACTTTTGCACCGCTCTCGCGCGACGAGGACGCGACCGATCTCGCCTACGTGGAGCGCGCCAGCCGCGACCGCAGCCTCCACCTCCTCCTGCAGGATTGTGCCCCCTC
>JAOTVO010000021.1 GCA_029863355.1 Candidatus Krumholzibacteriia bacterium | reverse complement strand
AAGTTCTCGAAGGTGTTGGCCGTGATCACGGGCGTGGTCTCGGTGACGCCGTAGCCCTCGAGGATGGGGAGCCCGGCCGCGTAGAAGAACTCGGCGATCTCGCGCGCGAGCGGCGCGCCACCCGACACGAAGAAGCGCATGCGCCCGCCCGTGCGCGCCTTGAGCTTGCGAAAGGCCAGGGCGCTGGCCAGGCCGCGCTTGCCGGCCGTCATGGGGCTGACGCGCCCGGAGAGCTTCTCGCTCACGTAGCGGCGCCCGGATGCGACGGCCCAGCTGAAGATCCGTTGCTTGGTGGGCGAACCCTTCTCGACGGTGTCGAGGACGCGCGCGTACATCTTCTCGTACAGGCGCGGCACGCTGATCATTATCGTGGGACGCACCTCGCCCATGTTGTCGGCCACGGTGTCGACGGACTCCGCGTACGCGATGGAGGCGCCGGCGGTGAGCATCGCGTAGTAGCCCGCCGTGCGCTCGAAGGAGTGCGAGAGCGGGAGGAAGGACAGACACGTGTCCTTCGGTCCGATCTCGAAGATCTCCAGGGCGGCGCGCACGTTGCTCATGAAGTTCCAGTGGGTGAGGATCACGCCCTTGGGGTCGCCGGTGGTGCCGGACGTGTAGATGATGCTGGCCCAGTCGTACTTGCCGATGGTCGCGATGATGTCGCGATAAGCCGGCTCGGGCTCGACCATACGCCCGCGCTCGATGAACGCGTCGAAGGGTACAACGTCTTCCTCGGCGCTCTCGAGGTCGAAGCAGATCACGTGCTGGAGCCGGCCCAGCCGCGGCCGGCACACGCGCACCTTCTCCAGCAGCTCGGGCGTGGAGACGAAGATGGCGCGCGCCTCCGAATCGGAGAGGATGTACTCCACCTGCACCGGCGGAACCGTCGGGTAGACGGGGACGGTGATGCACCCGGCGGACAGGATGGCCAGGTCGGCCAGCGCCCACTCGACGCGGTTCTCCGACAGGAGCGCCACGCGGTCGCCCTTGGCCAGCCCCAGCGCCTGCAGCGCCAGCGTGGCGTGGTGCACGCGGTCCAGCGCCTCGCGGTGCGAGACGTTCACGTATTTCCCGCCCGCCTTGTAGCGGAACGCATCCTTCTTGTCGAAGGTCTCGACGGAATGGAGGAACTGACTGGGAATGGTATCGATCGCCACGGGCACCTCCGTGCTCGCTCCCCGGCGAGCGCTTTGAGTATCGAGAGCGCCACGCCGTCGTGTCAACGGTTTTGCGAGCGCCGGCCGCTACTGGTTCCTGCGGCCGCGGCGGCGGTCCGATTTTGCTTCAAAAACGGGGGCCGGGCGGTTAGAGTAGCGCCGGACTCTCGATCCTTCATCCGCGGGACATCAGAGGAGGGAGAACGCGTTGGCCAAGCACATCGGCATCGTCGCCTGCAGCGCCGAGGGCGCGGCGCTCTGTTACACGACGGTCTGCACCGAGGCGCCCCGTCTGATGGGCGCCAAGCACGCGCATCCGGAAGTCAGCCTGCACACGCATCCGTTCAGCGACTACGTCCGCCTGATGGAGGCGGGGAACTGGGCGGGAGTGACGGCACTGATGCTCTCGTCCGAGGCCAAGCTGGTCAAGACCGGCGCCGATATCATCATCTGCCCCGACAACACCATTCACCGCGTCTTCGACGACGTCGCGGCGAGGGCGCAGCGGCCCTGGCTGCACATCGCCGAGGAGGTGGCCAAGGAGGCCCAGCGCCTCGGGTTCAAGAAGGTGGGCCTGCTGGGGACTAGCTACACGATGGACAGCGGGTTTTACAAGAAGAAGCTCGCCGCATGCGGCATCACGCAGGAGGTCCCGGCGGCCAAGGATCGCACCCTCGTCAACCGCATCATCTTTGACGAGCTGGTGGCCGCCGAGTTCACGACGGAATCGCGCGCGTATTTCACCGGCCTCATTGCGGAAATGGGGAGCAAGCAGGGGTGCGAGGCCGTCGTGCTGGGCTGCACCGAGATTCCACTGATCGTGAGCGAGGAGAGCTCGCCGCTGCCCGTTCTCGACTCCACGCGGCTCCTGGCGCGCGCGGCCCTGCACGCGTCCATCGACTGAACCGGCGGCGCGCGCCGAGCGTCGCTCACGCCTCCTCGCGCTCGTCCAGGAAGTAGAAGTGGTGCGCCGGCGGGTGGCCGCGGCCGACGCGCGGGGCGTTGCGGATGGCCTCGGTGACGTAGCGCTTGGCCGCCGACACCGCCTCGCGCACCGTGTCGCCCCGGGCCAACCGGGCGGCGATCGCCGCCGAGAACGTGCAGCCGGTACCGTGCACGCTCACGCGCACAACCGGCCCCTCGGGGCGCAGCTCCAGCGCCTCGCCTCCCTCGAAGAGAACGTCCACGGCGGGCGCGAACGCGGAGTGCCCGCCCTTCACGACCACGGCGCGCGGGCCCATGGCCGCGATGGCGCGCGCGGCGTCGCGCATGTCGGCCAGGGAGCGAATCTCCCCGCCCGCCAGGAGTGCCGCCTCGTGAAGATTGGGCGTGGCCACCAGCGCCAGCGGCAAGAGCGCGCGGCGCAGGCTCTCCACGGCGTCGTCGCGCAAGAGCCGGTGGCCGCTCTTCGAGATCATCACCGGATCCACGACCAGCGCCGTGAACCGCCGCGCGGCGAGCGCGCTCGCCACCACCTCGACGATCGCCGCCGACGAGAGCATCCCCGTCTTGGCCGCCGCGATGTCGAGGTCGTCGAGGACGGCCTCGATCTGCGCGCGTACCAGCGCGGGCGGGAGCTCCATCGCTTCGCGCACCTCGACGGTGTTCTGCGCAGTGATCGCCGTGATCACCGAGGCGGCGTAAACACCGAGCGCCGACATGGTCTTGATGTCTGCCTGGATGCCGGCGCCGCCTCCCGAGTCGGAGCCGGCGATGGTGAGTGCCTGCGGGAGTGGTCGACCCATCGCCCGCAGTGTATCACGATTCGCAATCCCCATCGCGATGGAGTATATTGGGCGGGTGATACGGGAGGACGCACGATGAAATGGTCGATTCGGCTGGGGACGTACTTCGGCATCCCCGTCTACATGCACCTGACCTTCCTGCTGCTGCTCGCGTGGGTGGCGATGGCGCACTGGACGCAGTCGCGGAGCATCGACGCGGCGCTGACGGGCGTGCTCTTCATCGTGGTCATCTTCGGGTGCGTCGTGCTGCACGAGTTCGGCCACGCCCTGGCCGCGCGCCGCTACGGCATCTCCACCCGCGACATCACGCTCCTGCCCATCGGCGGCGTGGCACGGCTGGAGCGCATGCCCGAAGACCCCCGCCAGGAGCTGTGGGTGGCGCTGGCCGGGCCGCTGGTGAACGTGGTGATCGCCGGCGCCCTGGCGGCGTGGCTCACCGTCTCGCACCTCATGGTGCCGGCCGGGCACATCTCCCTCACCGGGGGGCCGTTCCTCCAGCGCATCATGGCGGTGAACGTGTTCCTCGTCCTCTTCAACTTGCTCCCCGCGTTTCCGATGGACGGCGGGCGCGTACTGCGCGCGCTCCTGGCCACACGCCTGGAGTACACGCGCGCCACGCACATCGCCGCCGTGGTGGGGCAGACGATGGCGCTCATCTTCGGCTTCGTGGGGCTGTTCGTAAACCCCATGCTCATCTTCATCGCCTTCTTCGTGTGGATCGGCGCCGCGCAGGAGTCGAGCATGGTGCAGATGCAGAGCTCGCTCTCGGGCATTCCCGTGAGCCGCGCCATGGTCACGGACTTTCGCACGCTCACCCCACGCGACACGCTGGGCGACGCCATCGACCTCACGCTGGCCGGCACGCAAAAGGATTTTCCCGTGGTGGACGAGGGGCGCGTGGTGGGCGTGCTCACGCACCGCGACATGCTGGCCGCGCTGGCCCGCGGCGGCAAGGAAGCGGAGGTAGGCGGGGTGATGCAAACGGACTTCGAGGTGGTGGGCGCCTACGAGATGCTGGAGACGGCGTTCCGGCGCCTCAGCGCCTGCAAGTGCAACACGGCGCCGGTTGCTCTGCAGGGTAAGCTGGTCGGGCTGGTGACGATGGACAATATCGGAGAGTTCCTGGCCATCCGGGGCGCACTGGGGCGGACACGTCAATAAAGGAGAGAGACATGGCTGAACATCGTGCGCGTATCGAGTGGAAGCGCGCTACGGAATCCTTCGCATACGAGGACTACAATCGCGACCACGAGTGGACGTTCCCGGGCGGGCACGTGGTGCCCGCCTCCGCCGCGCCGGCCTTCCGGGGAAGCGAGGAGCGCGTCGACCCCGAGGCGTCCTTTGTGGCGGCGCTGTCCGCCTGCCACATGCTCACCTTCATCGCCTTTTGCGCGCGCAAGCGCATCGTCGTCGACCGCTACGAGGACGACGCCGTGGGCTTCCTGGAGCAGCGCGAGGACAAGAAGCTGGCCATGACGCGCGTGGTGCTGCGCCCGCGCGTCGCCTTCGCACCGGGCCACGAGCCGGACGCGGCCACGCTGGCGCACCTGCACGAGCGCTCGCACGAGAACTGCTTCATCGCCAACTCGGTCACGACGGAGGTCGTGGTCGAGTAGATTGACGCCGAACCCCGCGCGCTGCTACCGTCGGGCCCGACCCCGAGCCCGAGGAGCCACTCGATGACGCGCACCAGTCTGTCCTTTCGCGGCGGGAAAGCCGCCGCCGCCGTTCCCCTCGTCTTCTTCGTCGCGTGGGCCGTGGGCATATCCGTCGCCGGCGCGCCCAGCGAGCACGGCCTGATCCTCGGCGCCGCCATCGGGTTGGTGCTGGGCATGTTCCTCTGCCGCGACCGGTGGACGGACTACGCCGAGGAGGTGTTCACCGGCATGGCCAACCGCATCGCCGCCGTGACCATCGTGGCGTGGTTCTGGGCGGGGATGTTCGCCCAGGTGCTGCGCGTCGGGGGGCTGGTGGACGGACTGGTGTGGCTGGGCGGCGTGTCGGGAGCGACGGGCGGCATCTTCGTCGGCGCCACCTTCCTGCTCGCCGCCGTCTTCTCCTCGGCGGTGGGCACCGGTTACGGCACCACCGTTGCCTTCTGCACGCTGATGTTTCCGGCGGGTCTGATCATGGGCGCCGACCCCGTGTGGCTCTTCGCCGCCATCCTCTCCGGGGCCGCGTTCGGCGACAACCTCGCGCCCGTGTCCGACACCACCGTGGTCTCGGCGACCACGCAGGAGACCGACATCCCCGGCGTGGTGCGCTCGCGCTTCAAGTATGCGCTCGCCGCGGGGATCCCCGCGCTCATCGTCTTCACGCTCGTCGGCGGCGGCGGCGGCACGCTCGACCCCGAGCGCGCGCAGCGCATCCTGGCCGAGTCCGCCTCGCCCCAGGGGCTGGTGCTGCTCGTGCCGTTCGCGCTGGTGATCTTCCTCGCCCTGCGCGGGCACCACATTCTCGTCACGCTGACCTGGGGCATCCTCTCGGCGCTCGCGCTCGAGTTCGCGCTGCGGCTGGTGGAGCCATCGCAGATTCTCTTCATCGATCCCGACCGCGACATCGTGGGCGGCGCGCTCGTCGACGGCATCGCCGGCTACGTGGCGCTCTCCGTCCTCGTGCTCCTCATTGTCGCCGGCGGGCACATCATGAAGCTCGGCGGGGCCATGGACGCCATGGTGGGCGGGCTTGGCCGCCTCGCGCGCGGGTCGGTGGCGCGCGCCGAGGTGGCCATGTGGTCGATCGTCTTCTCGCTCAACGTGTTCATCACGATCAACACCGCCGCCGAGATCACCGCCGCGCCGGTGATCTCCCAGCTGGGCAAGCGCTTCAAGCTGCACCCCTACCGGCGTGCCAACATGCTCGACGCCGTCACCTCGGCGCTGGGCTACATCTTCCCGTGGGGCGGCGGCGTCCTCATCGGCTACCAGACCATTCGCAACCTCGCCGGCACGTACGACTTCATCACCGTGGTCTCGCCCACCCAGGTGTGGCCGTTCGTCCTGCACGGCTGGTTCCTCGCCGCCGTGATGCTAGCGGCCGCCATCACCGGCTTCGGGCGCACGTACGAAGGTCCCGAAGGCGAGCAGGTGAAGGAGCCGCCCGTGTGATGCCCGATCGCGTCGCCAACCTCTTCGACGGCCTCCCCGCGGAACTCCCCGCGGAGCTGATGGAGACGATCGCGCGGGGAAGGGGCACGCGCGTGGAGCGCATCGTCTCGCGCGGCCACGCCTCGCCCGCGGGGTTCTGGTACGATCAGGAGGAGGACGAATGGGTGCTGGTCGTTCGCGGGCGCGCGCACCTGCGCTTCGCGGATGACGAGGCGCCCGTCGCACTCGGACCGGGCGACCACCTACACATCCCCGCGCACGCGCGCCACCGCGTCGAATGGACCGACCCCGAGCAGGACACCGTGTGGGTGGCCGTGTTCTGGCAGCCCGGGTAGATCGCGCCGTGCACCCGCACACCGCCACCTTCCGATTCTACGCCGAGCTGGGCGACTTCCTGCCCGTGGCACGCCGCCAGCGCGCTTTCGACCACGCGTTCTCGGGCACGCCGTCGGTGAAGGACAGCATCGAGGCGCTGGGCGTGCCGCACGTGGAGGTGGACCTCGTCGTCGTCGACGGCCGGTCGGTGGGCTTCGAACACCTCCTGCGCGGCGGCGAGCGCGTGGCCGTCTATCCCGTCTTCGAAGGGATCGACATCGCGCCCGCCCTGCACCTGCGTCCCGCGCCGCTGCGCGAGACGCGCTTCGTCCTCGACGGCCACCTGGGCAAGCTCGCCCGCCTCTTGCGCCTGCTCGGCTTCGACGCGGTCTGCGACCCCTCTGTGGACGACGCCGCGATCGTACGCTTCGCGCTGGTCGAGCGCCGCGTGATCCTCACGCGCGACCGCGCGCTCTTGAAACGCGGCGAGGTGACGCACGGCCTGTGGATCCGCTCCACCGAGGCGGAGGCGCAAGCCCGTCAGGTGCTCGACCGGCTCGACCTGCGCGCGCGCGCGCAGCCGCTCTCGCGCTGCACGACCTGCAACGGAGAGATCGAGGACGTCGCGAAGCACGCCGTCGCCGAGGAACTCCCGCCCCACGTGCGCGCCACGCGCGAGCGCTTCCGGCGCTGCGACCGCTGCGGACAGGTATACTGGGAGGGCACACACTTCGACCGTCTGCGGGCGAGGGTTGCGCAACTGCTGGCGGACCGGCCGCCCGAGCGCGAATCGTGACGGCCGCTGGCAAACCTAGGGAGGACTTGTCATAATGGTGCCCATGAACGACACCGACGAACGCATTCGCACCGCCTTCGCGCGCAACGCCAAGGCGGTCACGCTGAGGCCGGCCATCGGGCAGAAGACGGCCGTCACCAAGGCGCGCCTCACAGACGGGCTGCGCTGCGAAATAGAGGACGGGCGCTGGAAGCTCGTCTCCGACTCGAGCGAGAAATCGGGCGGCACCGGCGCGGGACCCGACCCGGGCATGATCGGGCGCGCCGCGCTGGCCTCGTGCCTTGCCATCGGCTACCGCACGTGGGCCGCGCACCTGGGCGTGCCCGTCTCCGGGGTCGAGGTGGAGGTGCAGGCGGACTTCGACGCGCGCGGGCAGTACGGCGCCGAGGGGATCCCCGCCGGCTACAGCGAGATCCGCTGTGTGGTGCGCATCGAGAGCGAGGCGAGCGAAGCGGACGTCGCACGCGTGATCGAAGCGGCCGACGATGCCAGCATGTACTGGGATGTCTTCGCGCGCCCGCAGAAGCTCGTGCGGCAGGTCACGGTCACCAAGCCCGCGGACAAGGGAGGCGGGTAGCGGCATGGACGCGAGGCTGCAGAGGCGCGTGCAGCGCTACGGCTGGGACCGCTCGGCGGCCCACTACGAGCGCTCGTGGCGCGAGCAGCTCGAGCCGGCGCAGCGCCTTCTGCTCGAGATGGCCGCGCTGCAGCCCGGCGAGCGCGTGCTCGACATCGCCTGCGGCACCGGGCTCGTCACCTTCCCGGCCGCGGACGCCGTGGGGAGCGCAGGCTCCGTTCTCGGCACGGACATCTCCGACGTCATGGTGGAGGCGTGCCGGAAGACAGCGGCCGAGCGCGGCGCTGCGCACGCGCGCTTCGCGCGCATGGAGGCCGAGGCGCTCGACCTTCCCGACGGCGACTTCGACGTGGTCCTCTGCGGCCTCGGGCTCATGTACGTCACCGACTTCCTCGGTTCGATCCGCGAGATGCACCGCGTGACCCGGCCCGGGGGGCGCGCCGTCTCGGCTGTGTGGGGCCAGCCGACCGGTGCGGGTGGGCCGAGATCTTCTCCATCGCCGACCGGCGCGTCGCGACCGACGTCTGCCCCATGTTCTTCCAGCTCGGCACGGGCGAGGTGCAGGCGCGCTTCTTCGAACAGGCCGGATTCGCTGGCGCGCGCAGCGAGCGCATCCAGACCGTTCTGCTCTATGAGAGCGAGGAGCACGCCTGCGCGGCCGCCTTCGCCGGCGGCCCCGTGGCCATGGCCTACTCGCGCTTCGACGACAAGACCCGCGACGAAGCCCACGCGGAGTACATCGAGTCCATCTCGCCGTTCCGCCACAAAGACGGCTTCGAAATCCCCGGCGAGTTCGTGGTGACTATGGGCGCGCGCGCGGGAAGTGCATGAAGCTAGGTCTTCTTCTGCGCGCGGAAGTTGACCGTCCCGGTGAACGAGGCGTAGTAGACGCGGACGGTCCAGAAACCCGCCGAACCGGCGGCCGAGGGAAACGAGCCGCTGGCGGAGACGGGCTCCGAGAACACGTGGTTGCCCTCGGCGTCGGCCATCACGATCACGGCGCTGCCTGATGCCGGCGCGGACGAGATGTCGACGCTGGCCGCAGTGCCCGTGTTCTCCCAGGTGTAAGAAGCCATTCCGGAATAGTCCTTCACGCTCGAAACCTGATACGCGAAGCTGTCCGTCTCGTTGGTGATCTCCGGCTGGACGCCGGGGCTGGAGGGCGAGTCGCTGCAGGCGACCGAGCCCATCAGAAATGCGAGCCCACACAGCAGGAGCGTTCGCACGTTATGGGGTTGCATGATCATCCTCCGCGTTGGAGACTCCTGGGGTCGTATGGGGACGCGCTGACTCATCGGGCGGGGTCAACTGCAATAGCCGTACCCGAAGCCGTAGTCTTCTTATCGCCGGATCGGTGACCGTGCGGTCGATACTAGGCATCGTCTTCTTTCTCGGCGTGGCGTGGCTGGTGAGCGAGAACCGCCGGCGCGTCTCGCCGCGCATGGTGGTCACGGGTGTCGGGCTGCAGTTGCTCGTCGCCGCTGTGCTCCTGCTCGCGCCAGGCGCCACGGGCGTGTTCGTGGCACTCAACCGCGTGGTGCTCGCCGTCGAGGAGGCGACCCGCGAAGGGACGCGGATGGTGTTCGGCTTCCTCGGCGGCGGCCCGCTCCCCTACGAAGAGACCATTCCCGGCGGGAGCGTCATCCTCGCCTTCCGCGGGCTTCCCGTCATCCTCGTCGTTAGCGCGCTCTCGGCGCTCCTCTTCTACTGGAAGGTGCTGCCGGCGGTCGTGCGCGCGTTCTCGTGGGCGCTCCGCCGCACCATGCGCCTGGGCGGCGCCGAGGGACTCGGCGTGGCGGCCAACATCTTCGTGGGCATGGTCGAAGCGCCGCTCCTGGTGCGGCCGTACCTCGCGCAGCTCACGCGCAGCGAGCTCTTCTCGCTCATGACCGTCGGCATGGCCACCATCGCGGGCACCGTGATGGTGCTCTACGCGACCATCGTGGGCGCCGTCGTTCCCAACGCGCTCGGCCACATCCTCACCGCGTCGCTCATCAGCGCGCCCGCGGCGGTGACGATCGCCAAGCTCATGATTCCCGAGACGGCGCCGGTCACCGGCGGCGAGCTAACCGCGCCCGCCGACTACCGCTCCAGCATGGACGCCGTCACCAGGGGGACCATCCAGGGAATCGAACTCCTGATCAATGTGATCGCGATGATCGTCGTGCTGGTGGCACTGGTGCACCTGGTCAACGTGGCGCTCCGCTTGGCGCCCGACCTCGCCGGTTCGCCGCTCACGCTCCAGCGTCTGCTGGGCTGGGTGATGGCGCCGCTGGTGTGGCTCGCCGGCGTCCCCTGGTCCGAGGCGACGACCGCCGGGTCGCTCATGGGCACCAAGACCGTCGTCAACGAGTTCATCGCCTACCTCGACATGGCCGGTCTGCCCGCGGGCCTCCTCTCCGAGCGCAGCCGCCTCATCCTCACCTACGCCATGTGCGGCTTCGCCAACCCCGGGAGCCTCGGCATCATGATCGGCGGCCTCGGCGCCATGGCGCCCGAGCGCCGCGGCGAGATCGTGTCGCTGGGCCTGCGCTCCATCGTTGCGGGCACGCTGGCCACCCTGATGACGGGCGCGGTCGCCGCGCTCTTCCTGGGCTGATTCCACCTTCACCGTCCCGTCCTTGGCATTCCCTTTGCGTAGTTGTGTCCAGTCCCCAACAGACCAACCGGGGACCCACCGCCATGGAGTCGTTCTTCTCGCAACTAGGGCCCGCCGTCTTCGTCCTGCCCTTCGTCGGCTTCGCGTCGCTCGCCGTGTGGGCCGTGCGCAAGGAGGCGCGACGCAAGCGCGAGCAGCGCGAGCACATGATGCGCATGGGCTACACGCCCCTGGCCGCGCCCCCGGACACGCTCGTCGCGCGCATCGCCGCGCTGCGCGGGCGAGCGCAGGAGAAAATCGCGCTGCGCGAGGTCAGCGAGCGCTCCCTGTACGACGGGCACATCTACATTTTCGACCTGATCGACAAGAAGGGAAACGAGAAGACGCCCGTGGGCATGCGCGTGGTCGCGGTGGTCGCGCCCGGCCTGCACCTCCCGCGCTTCCATTTGTTTCCGCGCCTGGACGCGCGGCACCGCGGCGGCTGGATGGCGAAGGCGGCGGAGAAGCTGGTGCGCTGGGCGGCGGCGCAGGCCGGCCTGCAGCCGTTGGAGCTGGCGATCAGCCCCGCCTTCGACGACCGCTACTGGATCTTCGGCACCGACGGGGGCGAGGTGCGCGAGTTCCTCGGCAACGGGCGCGGCACGCACCTGGCCGGGCTGGAGGCGCCCTACGCGATCCAGGCCCACGGTGACACTTTCACCATCGAGGCCGCGCCCGCGCGCGCCAAGCGCAACCCCCACTCGACGCTGGATCTCGAGCGCCGCGTCGAGGACGCCAAACGCGTGCTCTCCTGGTTCGCCTAGCGTCCCGATTGACACGGCAACCTCGCCCCGCCTAGGCTCGCGAAGCGTGAGCGCATCGCATGCCTGAACTCCCCGACATCGTAGATGCGGCAGCCCGCGCGCGCCCCGTCGTTTTCGAACGCGACCGTCCGCCACTCTGGAACCAGCGCAGCATCCTGCAGGGTCACTACAAGCTCACCGTCGTTGCGTACTCGGATACGCTGCAGCTCGATGATGAGACGAAGACGAAATACCGCGGGGTCAACATCGTGCCGGGAATCTACCTCTACGACCTCGCCGCCGACCCCGGCGAGCGCACGAATCTCTACTCCGATAACGATGAGCACGCCCGCGCGCTGTTCGTAAACTTGGTCGAACAGTTCACCGGTGAGAACCGGCCGCGGCGCCCGGTGAAGATCGAGGAGAGTCTCAGTAAGAAACTCAGGAGCCTGGGCTACATTCACTAGCCGTTGACATCGCCCGGCTCGTGCGCTAGAGGCGGCTGCAAAGGCGGCCTGGGAAGCGACGCAGAGTGTGCTCGCTCTGTTGAAGAAGGCCTCGCCGGTGGAGCAGGCGCTCATCCGCGCCCTCGCCGAGCGCTACGCGTGGCCGCCGCCGGAGGGCGCCCAAACGCCCGTATGGCGCCCGCGCGAGCCTGCCACCTTTTACTTGACGTTCGCCGCGCGGGGTGGCACCATCTCTAATGGACGTCCGCGTGTCCATGACGAGGAGGCTCGCATGAGCTCATCCGAAGTCGAGTGCTACGTCTGCGGAAGCCGCTTCGGCCTGCCGCAGGGCGTGGCCATGCCCAGGCGCTGTCCCCGCTGCCAGGGCACGTTCCTGGCCAAGCGGGCCGGCGCCCCGGAGCGGCGCGAGGATCAGGTCCCCCGCGTGACTCCCCCGAGGGAGGACATACCGAGTGCGGTTGTAGAGCGCCACGAGATCTGAGCACCGTCCCGGCCGGCACATGACGCCCGCCGCCCCCTGGCGGCGTCCGAACGACGAACGAGCGCGAGCGACGACGCCCAGGCGTTGCGCGCCGGTGAAGTTTACCCACGAAAGAAGAGGCCGCCCCGACGGGCGGCCTTTCTCCTTTGCTCAGCCACTTGCTTGGTCAACCGGGCCACCGGCCGCCCGCAAAGAACTCGTCGATTCGCGCGGAATCGCGCCGTCCGGATACAGGAAAACCGACCGGAAGTTGGCGGATCACTCCCCGGACCCATGCCTTGCCCGGCGGCGTAGACCGGCGGATGTAGAGAGAAACCGCCAGAAACGGGCCGCCGGGTCAGACTATAGCATACCGGATCCCGGTCGCGCCATGCGCGGGGGCCCGAGCTAGGCCTCGGTGGCCCGCGCCAGCGCCCGCGCGGCGGCCTCGGGGTCGGGCGCGGCGCACACCGCGCCGATCACCGCCACGCCCCAGGCGCCCGCGGCCAGCACGTCGGCCGCGTTGTCCGCGGTGATGCCGCCGATGGCGATCACCGGGATGCGCAGGGCCGCGCACACCTCGCGCAGGCCCTCGAGTCCCACCGGCGGTGTGGACTTGTGCTTGGACGCGGTGGGGAAGATGTGGCCGAAGCCCACGTAATCGGCGCCCGCCGCCTGCGCCTCCAGCGCCTGTGTCAGCGTGCCCGCCGTGGCGCCGATGATGACCGACGGTCCCAGGAGGGCGCGGGCCTCGGCGATGGGCGTGTCGGCGCGGCCCAGGTGCACGCCGTGGGCGCGCGCCACCCGCGCCACCTCTACGCGGTCGTTGACGATGAGCACGGCGCCGGCATCCGCGCAGAGCGCGAGTGTCCGCCGCGCCGTCGCCACCAACTCCTCGTCGTGCATGCGCTTGTCGCGCAGCTGGATGTCACGGGCGCCGCCGGCGACGGCGAGCGCGGCGATCTCTTCGTGGGTGTAGCGCTTCTGGACGGTGGTGTCGGTGACGACGTGCAGGCGGCCGATGCGACGCGGCGGGTGCGTCATGGCGTGCTAGAGGGAGCCGAGCGCCCTCCGGAAGCTGCGCATCACGTCGGTGATGTCGTCGGCGTTCATGACGGCGCCGATCACCGCCACGCCGTGTGCGCCCGCGTCGATGCAGGCGCGGGTGTTCTCGGGCGTCACGCCGCCGACGGCGAAGACGGGCACGCGCGCGGCCGTGCAGACCTCGCGCAACGCGTCGATCCCCTGCGGCGGGCCGTACTGCGCCTTGGACGGCGTGGCGAACACGGGACCGAAGGTGATGAAATCGGCGCCCTCCGTGGCGGCGGCCACGGCGCGCTCGCGCGAATGCGTGCTCATGCCTACGAGGATCTTCGGGAAGCGTTCGCGCAGCTCGAGGGGGAAGGGGGCCGAATCGGGGAAGTGGAATCCGCTCACGCCCATGCTGGCGGCGAGGAACGTCTCCTCGGTGCCCTCCAGCGGCCGGCTGCGGTTGACGATGAGCTTGGCGCCGCGCCCGGTGCTGATCTCGGCGATCCGCGCCACGTAGTCCTCGAGCTCGTGCCGCGAGAGGTCCTTCTCGCGCAGCTGCACGGCGCGCACCCCCGCGTCGCACGCCTCGCGCACCACGGCCAGGAGCGACCGCGGCGCGCAGCGCTCGCGGTCCGTGACGAGGTAGAAGCGGAAATCAATCGATGGCATCGCGCTCGATCATCCCTTCTTCGGGGCTCGACGCCGCGGCGTAGAGCCGGCGCGGGATGCGGCCCGCGCGGTAGGCGAGGCGCCCCGCCTCCACGGCCAGACGCATGGCCCGTGCCATTCGCACCGGATTCTCGGCTTGCGCGACGGCCGTGTTCAAGAGGATTCCGTCCGCTCCCAGCTCCAGGGCCAGCGCGGCGTCGGAAGCGGTGCCCACGCCGGCGTCCACGATGAGGGGCACGGAGACCTGATCGCGGATGATGCGGAGGTTGTAGGGATTGCGTATGCCCATGCCCGAGCCGATGGGCGCGCCCAGGGGCATCACCGCCGCGCAGCCCATGTCGGAGAGCTTGCGGCAGGTGACGGGGTCGTCGTTGCAGTAGGGAAGCACGGTGAAGCCGTCGGCGAGGAGCTGCTCGGCGGCCTTGAGCAGCTCGGGCACGTCGGGGAAGAGGGTGTCCTCGTCGCCGATCACTTCCAGCTTGACCCAGTTCGTGCCCAGCGCTTCGCGTGCGAGCTTCGCAGTAAGCACGGCCTCGCGCGCCGTGAAGCACGCGGCCGTGTTGGGCAAGATCGTGTAGCGGTCGCGCAGGAGTCCGATGGGGCTCTCCGCGGAGCGGTCCTGGAGGTTGAGGCGGCGGATGGACACGGTGACCATCTCGGCGCCGCTCGCCTCGATGGCGGCGAGCATCGTCTCCGGGTCGGAGTAGCGCGACGTGCCGATGATGAGACGCGAGGCGAACGCGCGCCCTGCGATCACGAGCGCGTCTTCGGGTGGAGTCTGCGGTACGGTCACGACATCCTCTCCTATCCGCCCTGCACGGCGCGGACGATCTCCACGGCGTCGCCGTCGCAAAGCGCGCGCGCGCGCCACTCGCCGCGCGTCACGACCTCTCCGTTGACGGCCACGGCGACGCCCTGCGCGTCCGGGGCCAGCTCGAGGTGCGCGAGCAGCTCCTGGAGCGTCGCGCCGTCGAACGGCGTCTTCTTGCCGTTAACCTTCAGTTCCATCTTTCCGTCCCGCGGGCGCGAAGCGATCCGGCGCGAACGCCGACAGCTCCTCGCCAAATCCGCCCGCCACCCCCGCGCACACCGCGTCGGCGGTGGCGGGGGCGAGCAGGATGCCGTGGCGGTAGTGCCCCGTGGCCAGGATCAAGCCCGCGATCCCCGTCTCGCCGATCACGGGCAGGTGGTCGCGCGTGCCGGGGCGCAGGCCGACGTCGATGCTGTCGATGGCGAGATCGTAAATGGAGGGGACCGCCTCCCACGCGCGCTCGAGCAGGCGCATCACCGGTCCCGCCGTCGCGGTCGTGTCGAAGCCCATCTCCTCCTGCGTCGCGCCCACGATGAGGCGGCCGTCGGCTTTGGGCACCAGGTAGACGTCGGGTGTGCGCACGACGTGTCCGATGGTGCTTCCCGCTTCGGCGCGCAGGCTGACGATCTGCCCCTTGATGGGACGCACGGGCGGCACGACGTCCTCGGGCAGACCGGGCAGCGCGGGCGTCCAGCAGCCGGCGGCGAGGACGACGACGTCGGCGGCCACCTCCTCGCCGCGCGCGCGCACGCCGGTAACGCGGCCGCCGGCGTGCCGCACCGCCTCTACGCCGGCGTGCTCGTGCAACGCGCCGCCGCGCGCGCGCAGGGCGAGCACGAGCGCGTCGACGAGCGCGCGGTTGTCCACCTGGTGGTCGTCGGGGATCCACATGGCCGCACCCACGCGCGGCGACAGGAGCGGCTCGATCGCGCGCGCGTCCGTGCCCGCGAGCCAGCTCACCTCGAGGCCGCGGCTCTCGCGGAAGCGGTGCAGGCGGCGGATGGCCTCAGCGTCGTCGCGGTCGAGCGCAACCATGAGCGACCCGCGCGTGTCGAGCGGGACGCGCATGCCGCTGTCTTGCGCCAGCTCGTCGAGGAAGGACGGGTAGCGTTCCAGGCTGCGGCTGCCGAAGGCGTAGAAGGCGTCGTCGTCGAAGCCGTATTCCGAGACGGGGGCGAGCATGCCGCCCGCCACCCAGCTCGCGGCGCGACCCGCGCGGTCGCGCTCGAAGACCTCGACGCGGAACCCCTCGCGCGCGAGCCGCCAGCCCGTGGCCAGCCCGATCACGCCGCCGCCCACGACGGCCACGCGCGCGCTCTTTCCGTGATGCGAAGACGACGTCATGTCGCTCCTCGAGCCCCAAAACGAAGAACCGCCGAGCCCACCGCCTGCGGGTGGAACGTCAGCGGATTCGACGGTTTCCCTTCGCCGGCATTACCCGGATCAGGTGCGGTGGGTGTGATCTCAGCCCGCCCCGCGGGGCGAGCACCCCTATCGCCTTCTAGACTACGCCGTTGCGGCCGGACTGTCAAGGCGGGTGCCGGCGCGGTTTCCATCGTGTATACTCGCCCGGGGATGCGTATCGACTGCTACTAATAACAGAGCGAACAGGAGGAAGAACATGCGGACACGCACGGCGGCCGTAGCGGGCCTGGTTGTGCTCGCGGGGCTAATGGGCGGCATCGCCGCCTGGGTCGGGGTCTCTTCGGCGGCGGAGAAGGCGACGAAGACCCGCTACCCGGTGGCGATGACGCAGGACGTGGTGGACGACTACCACGGCGTCAAAGTGGCCGATCCCTACCGCTGGCTCGAAGACCCCGAGTCACCCGAGACGGTGGCGTGGGTGGCAGAGGAGAACGCGCTCACGCGCGCGTACGTCGACTCGTACGATAAGCGCGACGCGATCGAAGAGCGCTTCACGGCGCTGTGGAACTACCCGCGCTACTCGGTGCCGCACAAGCACGGTACGCGCTACTTCTTCACCAAGAACGACGGCCTGCAGAACCAGGCCGTGCTCTACGTGCAGGAGTCTCTGAAAGGCGAACCCCGCGTGCTCATCGACCCCAACGCGCTCTCGGAGGACGGAACCGTGGCGCTCGCGGGGCGGCACTACAGTCGCGACGGCCGCTACATCGCCTACGGCCTGTCCTCGAGCGGCAGCGACTGGCAGCAGATCCGCGTGCGCGACGTCGATACGGGCAAGGACTTCGCCGACCTGCTCGAGTGGTGCAAGTTCTCCGACGTGGCCTGGAAGCGCGACAACTCCGGCTTCTGGTACAACCGTTTCCCCGCCGAGGGCGAGGTGGCGCCCGAGGATCGCAACAACTACAACCGCGTGTACTGGCACCGCCTGGACACGCCCCAGTCGGCGGACCTCCTGGTCTACAAAGACGACGCGAACAAGGAGCTGGGCTTCGAACCAACGGCGACGGATGACGGCGAGTATCTCGTGCTAACCGTCTACCACGGCACCGATCCGCGCAACGGCGTCTACTACCGGGCGGCGGCGGGCGACGGCGATTTCACGCGTCTGGTAGAGAACGACGTCGCCATGTTCAGTTTCATCGACAACGTTGGATCGGTGTTCTACTTCCACACGGACCTCGATGCGCCGCGCGGCCGCGTGGTCGCCATCGACGTCGCCCGGCCGGAGCGGGAGTACTGGCGGGAGATCATCGCGGCGCGCGAAGAGGTGATCGACTTCGTGGGCATGGTGGGCGGCCGCATCGTGGTGGTCTACATGCGCGACGCGCACAACACTCTGGCCATCTTCGGCGAGCAGGGCGCCTTCGAGCGCGAGATCGGGCTGCCGACGATCGGCTCCGTGGGCGGGCTCTCCGGCGAGCGCGATGACAGCGAGATGTTCTTCGCCTTCACCTCCTTTCTCTTTCCGACCACAGCCTACCGCTACGACGTAGCCGACAACGAGATGAGCGTGTTCCGTGCGTCCGAGATCGACTTCGACGCCTCCGGCTACGAGACGCGGCAGGTGTTCTACAGCTCCCTGGACGGCACGCGCGTGCCCATGTTCATCATGCATAAGAAGGGGGTCGCGCTCGACGGAAACAACCCGACGATCCTCTACGGCTACGGCGGCTTCAACATCAGCATGACGCCGTACTTCTCGGTGTCGCGACTGATCTGGCTGGAGAACGGCGGCGTATACGCGGTCGCCAACCTGCGCGGGGGCAACGAATACGGCGAGGAGTGGCACCAGCAGGGGATCCT
>JAOTVO010000255.1 GCA_029863355.1 Candidatus Krumholzibacteriia bacterium | reverse complement strand
AGAAGAACCGCGCCGGCAACCGGAGCTATCGCCCCAAAGACATCAAGGCCGTTCTGGTCATTCGCGACCTGCTCTACAAAGAGAAGTTCACGATCAACGGGGCCCGCAAGAAGCTGCAGGAGCACTACGGGAACCCGGATCCCATCATCAAGCAGATGCACATCCCCTTCAGCGACCCGCAGGAGCGCCACGTGCTCCTCACCATCCGGCGGGAGCTGGAAGTCTTGCGCGACCGCCTGGCCGGCCTCGATCCGGGGGCCGAAGGTGCGGACGAGGATGCGGAGGGGGAGGGGACGGAAGCGCCCCCGCGGGCCGAGGCCGCGGGCAATTCCCCTTGATCGCAAGCCACTCGGGCGCTAGATTGGGGACTCGGTCGGGGCGTAGCGCAGTCCGGTAGCGCACTTGCATGGGGTGCAAGTGGTCGCTGGTTCGAATCCAGTCGCCCCGACCATTTCTCATCATGGCGAAGATCCTGATCATCGACGACGACGCGGGCGTGCGCGACGTCATGTCGCGCGCGCTCGCGCGCGACGGGCACGAGGTGGCCACCGCCGCCGACGGCAACGAAGGGCTGTCGGCGGCCCGGCGCGAGCCGCCCGACCTCGTCATCACGGACATCTTCATGCCCGAGCGCGAGGGCCTGGACACGATCATGGAGCTTCGGAAGCTGCGGCCGGAACTGCCCATCATGGCTATCTCCGGCGGGGGGCACTTTGCCACGGGCGACTATCTGCGCGTGGCGCGCGACATGGGCGCGGCGATCACGCTGAGCAAGCCGATCAACCTGCGCCGGCTCTCCGAGGCCGTGAATACGCTTTTAGGCGAGGGCGGCCCGCCCGACATCCCGCGCATCAAGAGCCACGACGAGTAGCGCGGCCTTCCCTCATCGCTTGGGGTCGTAGGCGAGGTTCGGCGCCAGCCAGCGCTCGGCTTCGGCAACCTTCCATCCCTTCCTCCGCGCATAGTCGACCACCTGGTCGCGCCCGATGCGTCCCACGCCGAAGTAGTGGGCCGCCGGGTGCGCGAAGTAGTAGCCGCTCACCGACGCCGCCGGCCACATGGCGTACGACTCGGTGAGGCGCACGCCGGTACGGGCCTCGGCGTCGAGCAGCGCAAAGAGGGTGCGCTTCTCGGTGTGGTCGGGGCAGGAGGGATAGCCGGGGGCCGGCCGGATGCCCTGATAGGCCTCGCGGATCAGCTCGTCGTTGGAGAGCGCCTCGCCGCCGACGTACCCCCACAGCTCGGCGCGCACGCGTTCGTGCATGCGCTCGGCCAGCGCCTCGGCCAGACGGTCGGCGAGCGCCTTGGCCAGTATGGCGGTGTAGTCGTCGTGGGCCGCCTCCAGGTCGCGCACCAGCGCGTCCACGCCCTCGCCCGCCGTGACGACGAAGGCGCCGACGTGGTCGCGCTCGCCGCTCTCGCGCGAGGCGACGAAATCGGCGAGGCAGAAGTTGGGTCGCCCGTCGCTCTTGGCGGACTGTTGGCGGAGAAAGTGGAAGGTGGCGGCCACCTCGGCGCGCGCGTCGTCGGCGAAGACGAGAACGTCGTCGCCCTCGGCCGCTGCGGGGAAGAGACCCACGGCGGCGTTCGCGCGCAGCAGGCGCTCGGCGGCGATGCGCCCCAAGAGCCGTTCGGCGTCGCGGAAGAGCACGCGGGCCTGCTCGCCGCAGGAGGGGTCGTCGAGGATGGCGGGGTAGCGCCCCTTGAGCTCCCAGGTGGCGAAGAACGGTGTCCAGTCGATGCGCGCCACGAGGTCGTCGAGTGGGTATTCGGCGAAGGCGTGCGGGCCGGGGCGCGCCGGCGCGGCGGGCACGGTGGCGGCCCAGTCGAAGCGCTCGCGCCGCGCGCGCGCATCGTCGATGGGCAGGAGGGTGGCCGCCGCGCGGCCCTGACCGCGCGCGTCGCGCAGCTCGCGGTAGGCCGTCTTGGTGCGGGCCACGATGTCGTCGCGCGTGCGCTCACCGAGGAGCTCGCCCACCACGGAGACGGCGCGCGAAGCGTCGGGAACGTACACGACGGGACCGGGGTAGGCCGGGTCGATCTTGACGGCGGTGTGGGCGCGCGACGTGGTCGCGCCGCCGATGAGGAGCGGCACCTCGAAGCCGTGCCGTTTCATCTCGTCGGCCACGTGGACCATCTCGTCGAGCGACGGCGTGATCAAGCCAGAGAGCCCGATGATATCCGCTCCCTCGGCGCGCGCCGTGTCGAGGATCTTCTGGGCGCTGACCATCACGCCGAGGTCGATCACTTCGTAGTTGTTGCAGCGCAGCACCACGCCGACGATGTTCTTGCCGATGTCGTGGACGTCGCCCTTCACCGTGGCCATCACGATCTTCTTGGCCGCCTGGGCGGCGGCCCCGCCCGCCGCGCGCTCTGCCTCGATGTGCGGCACCAGCAGTGCCACCGCCTTTTTCATTACGCGTGCACTCTTGACCACCTGGGGCAGGAACATCTTGCCGGACCCGAAGAGGTCGCCCACCACGTTCATCCCCGCCATGAGCGGGCCCTCGATGACCTCGATGGCGCGCTGCGCCCGGCCGCGCGCTTCTTCGACGTCGGACTCGATGTGGTCGGTGATGCCGTGCACGAGCGCGTGCTGGAGCCGCTCCTCCACGGGCAGCGATCGCCACTGGGCGTCGGCCTTGCGCTCGGCCGTGCGTCCCTGGTAGCGCGAGGCGAGTGCCACCAGACGCTCGGTGGCGTCGCTCCGGCGGTTCAGCACCACGTCCTCGACCACCCCGAGCAGCTCGGGATCGATGTTCTCGTAGACGGCCAGCTGGCCGGCGTTGACGATGCCCATGTCCATCCCGGCCTGTATGGCGTGGTAGAGGAAGACGGCGTGCATGGCCTCGCGCACGCGGTCGTTGCCGCGAAACGCGAAGGAGAGGTTGCTCACCCCGCCGCTCACGTGGGCGCCGGGGCAACGGCGGCGGATCTCGCGGCACGCAGCGATGAAGGCGAGCGCGTACTCGTCGTGGGCCTCGATGCCCGTGGCCACGGCGAAGACGTTGGGGTCGATGATGATGTCCTCGCTCGGGAAGCCCACGGTCTCGGTGAGGATGCGGTAGGCGCGCTCGGCGATCTCGACCTTCCGCTCCCGCGTGTCGGCCTGCCCCTGCTCGTCGAAGGCCATCACGACCACGGCCGCGCCGTAGCGGCGCACCAGCCGCGCCTGCTGCACGAACGCGTCCTCGCCCTCTTTGAGCGAGATGGAGTTGACCACGCACTTGCCCTGGCAGGCGCGCAGCCCCGCCTCGATCACGGCGAAGCGGGAGCTGTCGATCATCACCGGCACGCGCGCGATGTCGGGGTCGGCGGCCACGTGGTTGAGGAAGGTGCGCATGGCCTGCTCGGAGTCGAGCAGGCCTTCGTCCATGTTGACGTCGATGATCTGCGCGCCGTCCTCCACCTGCTGGCGGGCCACGGAGAGCGCTTCCTCGTAGTTCGCGTCGCGGATGAGCTTGCGGAAGCGCGCCGAGCCGGTGACGTTGGTGCGCTCGCCTATATTAATAAAGTTCGAATCGGGCCGGATCTCGAGCGGCTCCATCCCGGAGAGGAGCGTGTAGCGGGGACGCTCGGCGCGCGCGCGCGGCTCGCGGCCGGCCACCGCTTCGACGATGGCGGTGGTGTGTGCGGGCGTCGATCCGCAGCACGAGCCCACGAGGTTGACCAGGCCCTCCTCGGCCCACTGGCGGATGTGGCCCGCCATGATCTCCGGCGTCTCGTCGTAGCCGCCGAGCTCGTTGGGCAGTCCCGCGTTGGGATGGCAGCTCACGAGGAAGCGCGACACGCGCGAGAGCGCGTCGAGGAAGGGCGTGAGCTGGGCGCCGCCGAGCGCGCAGTTGAGTCCCACGGCGAGGAGCGGCGCGTGGGCGACGGAGGCGTAGAAGGCCTCCGGGGTCTGGCCGGAGAGGGTGCGCCCGGAGAGGTCGGTGATGGTGCCGGAGCAGATCACGGGCACGCGCGCTCCGCGACGCTCGAATTCGGCCTCGATGGCGAAGAGGGCGGCCTTGGCGTTGAGCGTGTCGAAGACGGTCTCCACCAGCAGGAGGTCTGCGCCGCCGTCGATCAGACCGCGCGCGTTCTCGGCGTATCCGGCCACCAGTTCCTCGAAGGTGATGTTGCGCTTGCCGGGGTCGGAGACGTCCGGAGAGAGGGAAGCGGTGCGGTT